>JAQGMX010000423.1 GCA_028292145.1 Variovorax sp. | reverse complement strand
GGCGAGGCGGCCATCGCCATCGAGGCGCGGCGGCTGGACGAACTCGGTGCGCTCGGACTGCGGGTGCCGGCCGTGCTGGCGCAGCAAGCCGACGGGCTGCTGCTGGCCGACCTGGGCGAAAGCCGCGCCACCGTCGTGCTGCAGGAGCGGCTGGTGCAGGCAGCGGCCGCCGGGCCGACGACACTGCTCGCCGTCTGGCGCGACGGGCTGGACGCGATCGCCGCCGTGCATTTGCGCGGCGCCTATCTGAGCCAGGCTTTCGATCGCAACCTGGTGCAGTGCCCCGATGGCGTGATCGGCTACATCGATTTCGAGGACGATCCCGGCGCGACGCTGGGCATCGCCGAATGCCAGGTGCGCGACTGGCTGAGCTACCTGCACTCCACCGCGATGCTGGTGCGCGCCGCAGCGCCGCATGCGGCCGGCGAACATTGGCACGCGGTGCAGGCCGACGCCAGCGATGCGGTGCGAGAACGCATCGCGCTGGCCGCAAGCCGGATGCGCTGGCTGCGGCATCTGCCCGAAGGCCGGCGCTGGGGGCGGGATACGCAGCGCGTGCGGGCGAGCGCGCGGCTGCTGGGGCGGTGGTATCCGGGGCCGCGCTGACAGCACGGCCCGGATTCACCTCAGACTGGCTGGGCGCTGCGTGCGGCCGACATGAAAGCCTGCATGTCTCCTTGCAGAACATGCTCGTCGAGGATGGCTCCGTCCTTGATCATGACCACGCGATCGCCTGGTCCTTCGATGGCGAGGATGTTGTTGTCCAGCTGACGCTGAAGGCGGCACGGCGCCCCTTCATAGGTGAAGCTGTAGACGCCGGCGTTGGGGAACATCCGGTCGAGTTGCCTGACGAGTGCGGCCTCCGGGGTGATCGCCTTGTCCTTGATGGCTGCCGGGGCGATGTGGATCGGCTTGCGTGTGAACGTCTTTGATTGCGTGTCGAGCGGGAGTGCAGGGGCTGTGTTGGCGGGACTGTTTTTTAGAAGGATGGCGCTGATGCTCGACATATCGTTTTCAAACTTTCTTGAAGTTGTTGGAAACGAAGAGCATCGGCGGGAGCGCAACCCGCCTGCTTAGGCTTATTCCTGAAAACCGAAAACCGGTGCAACCTCTACACCCAGTGTCGCCAACCGCTTGCGCATCGCCAGCACCAGCTTGTCCTTGCTCAGCAGCCGCGCCTTGTGCGCCACGGCTAGGTCGATGAAGACCTGATCGTCCGGATCCTTGCAGACGAAAACCGCACGCACGGGCGTCGCATCGACCATCTGCGCCTGCGCATCGAAGCGCGCCAGCACATCGTCCGGCGCACGCTGATCGCGAACCAGCCGCCGGGCGATCAGCGGATAGCCGAGCACGCGCTCGAGTTCGACGCGCATCGACGGCGTGGCGATCCAGCGCAGGGAGCCTGCGTCGAGTGCGGCCTGAAGCGGCGCGCAAGCCGGATCGTCGAAGACCAGAAGGTCGAGGACGATGTTGGTGTCGATGACAATGAGAGCAGGGATCGTGGACATGTCAGCCCCAGAGCGCCGGCTTGGCGACCATCAGATAGAACACGCCGAGCATGGCGGCGAAGGCCGGATAGCCGAGCAGTTCCCAACTGCGCATGTAGCGCGCGTATTGCGGCGTCAGCGGCTCGCCTTGTCGTGCGGCCTGCTGTGCCATCGCGGCCATCCGTATCTGCAGCCAGACTACCGGCAGCCAGCACAGGCCCGCCACCAAAAAGAGCCCGATCGACAGGGAAAGCCACGGCGTCGAGAGTGGCAGTCCGGCCAGATGCGCCATCGCCAGTCCGGTGGCCGGCTGCAGGAAGACGGTCGGCGTGGTGAACCACCAGTCGGCGCGAACCACCAGCCGTGACACCACCGCCTGCGCGGCGATGTTGCCGCTGCGGTGCGTGAAGTACATGTAGAAAGCCGAGCCGAATCCGGTCCCGACGAGAACCACGCTCGACAAGATGTGCAGCCATTTGAGGCAGAGGTAGAGACTCATGTGCTGCGGCCCGGGTTGCTGTGGCTGCGAGCCAAGGTCCAGAGAACAGCGACGATCGGGACGTTCTTCGTCAGCGGTCCGAGCGGGTGCAACCACAGCGACGGCTCCAGCAGAGTCGCAGCGACGGTCATCGCGCCCATGACGGCGAGCGCAACCAGATAGACACCGCGCGACGGCTTGAACCACAACGCAAGTCCGAGCACCGCATCGACCGCGGCGCCGCCGACGATCAGCGCCAGCGAGACCGAAGGGTCGCGGACGCCGGCGTGCGCCAGCAGCGCCGCGCTCTGACCGTGCAGTTCCCAGACGCTTGCCGCCGCCGTCGCGAGCCACACGAGCACGAGACTGAAGCGAAGCCACTGCCGATCGTTCATTTCAGCGTTCCTCGACGATCTCGGTCGCCATGCCCCAGTGCGCAAATTCGGGCGCGAACTCATCAAGCGTCAGCAAGCCGGCGGCAGTGAAGGCGCCGGCAGCAAAGGTCGCGCGATGGCCAGCCAGGCGCCGCGCCAGCAGGATCGCCGCCATGCACGGTATCTCCGGCCCGTGGTCGCCGTCGGCTGCAATGTGCCAGGCGCGCCGCGCCGGACGACCAGCCGCGTCGAGCCCTTCCACGCGCACCACCATGCCGCCGAGCGCCGAACCCATGAAATCCAGCGCCCGCGCACTGGCATTCAGCCATCCGGCAAAAAGCGTCAGCCGCGGCAGCAGGCGCGCGGCGCGCAGGAAGGCCAACGACGCGAAGACGCGCTGCGCCAACCCGACTTCGAGCGCAGCACGGAACATCACGCGCTGCTTCACGCGGTAGCGCGCGGGGAAGATTTCCAGGTCGGGGATGTCGCACAGCGCGCCCAACCGAGGCCGCAATCGCGCGAAGTCGATCCGCTCAAGTCCCGACCACCCCCGCAATGTCCGCCATGCACCGCCGGTCCAGACCGGCACCGGCTCGCCGCAGTAGCTCAGCACGGCGGCCAGCGTGGCTCGGCCGCGCGGCGCGGTCTGCGCCGGCGCGATGCAGACGTCAATCGCGCCAATACCCTGCCAACCCAATGAAAGGTGCTCGACAACGGCAGACGACAGCGCCGGCACCGTGCTCGCGCCGCAGACCGCCGTGCGTCCGGCGGTGCGGAAAGCGGCGTCGAGCGCGGCAGGGAAATCACAGACGAAACGGCGCCCGTCGGACAGGTCGATGTAATGCGCACCTGACGCGGCGGCCGCTTCCGCGACGCGATAGCCCTGTTGCTGGAACGGACCTGCGGTATGAATCAGAAGCTCAATGCCCAAACGCCGGAGGTCTGCCGCGAAATCCGGACTGTCGAGATCGATTGCAATACCGCGTGCCGTACCGCCGATCGCAGTTGCCAGCGCCTCGGCTCGTTTCGGATCGCGCCCGGCGACCAGCAACTCGATTCGCGGATCGCTGCCCAGCGCACGGCAGATGCGGGCCCCGAAGTTGCCGTAGCCGCCCAACACCATCGTCTTCATGTTCAGGTGCCTGACGACCCGGCCTTCAGGTCCGTCCGCGCGCCGAGCCGGCGATCATGTCGAAGCGGAACAGCCGGCATTCGATCGGGCCGTTCCACATCGGCACGCGGCGCGATTCCTTCAGGCGCATGCGCTTGGGCAATTGCAGGTCGGGCGTGAGCATCCAGGCGGTCCAGCCGGCGTAGTTCTTCTTCCAGTGGCTGGCGAGCTGACTGAAGAATTCGCCGCCGTCCTCGGTTTCGGCCTGCTCGCGCGCACCCGGCCGCGCGACGCCGCCGACCTCGATCCGCTCGCCGTAGGGCGGGTTGAGCATCATGACGCCGCCCTGCGACGCGCCTTCGGGCGGCATGCGCTGCAGTGCGTCGCCGCCGCGGAATTCGATCGCGGACGCAACGCCCGCGCGTTCGGCGTTGCGCTCGGCGAAGTCGACCATCCGGTGCGACACGTCGCTGCCGAAGATGACGGGCTCGCCTTCGGGCCGGCTCGCTTCGGTCTCGCGTTGTTTCTTCTCGGACTCGTCCTGCAGCGCGTCCCAGACGTGCGGCTGGAACGGCAGCAGTTTCTCGAAGCCGAAGCGCCGCAGCGCGCCGGCCGGAATGCCGAGCGCGATCTGCGCTGCCTCGATGGCGATGGTGCCGCTGCCGCAGCAGGGGTCGTACAGCGGCGCGGTCGAAACCTCGCCGCTTTCCGGATTCCACCAGCCGCTCGCGGCAAGCATGGCCGCAGCCAGCGTTTCCTTCAGCGGGGCATCGCCCTTGTCCTGCCGCCAGCCGCGCTTGAAGAGCGGCTCGCCGGAGGTGTCGATGTAGAGCGTGCAGGTGTCGGTGGTCAGATGCGCGAAAACGCGGCAGTCGGGCCACTGCGTCTCGATGCTGGGTCGCACGCCGCCGGCCTTGGCACGAAAACGGTCGGCGATCGCGTCCTTGATGCGCAGCGTGGCGAAGTTCAGGCTTTGCAGCGGGCTGTGCTGGGCGGTGGTTTCGATCTTGAAGGTCTGCTTCGGCGTGAACCAGATCTCCCAGGCGACGCCGCTGGCGATGTCGTAGAGATCGTTTTCACTCCGGTACGGCGCATGCGCCAGCTCGACCAGAACGCGCTGC
>JAQGMX010000394.1 GCA_028292145.1 Variovorax sp. | reverse complement strand
CCTCGTGCGGCGAAATCACCGCATCGGCGGCCAGCCATTCGATCAGCTGGCGCAGTTCGAGCGGACCTTCATGACGCGGGCGCGCCGACGCTGCAGGAGGAGAAACGGCGCTCATGGATGTTCCCGTATCAGGCGATCGCTGCGGATCAGGCGATGTGCGGCTTGAAGACCCGCAGCCACTTCGGCGCCGGCAGGCCCCAGCGCGTCTGCACGGTCTGGGCGCGTTCGGCGAGCACGTCGCGCTTCGGCCGCAACGGCGTGCGCTGGGCCATCACCACGGTGTTTCCTTCGCGTGTGGGCTTGAAAGCCCAGACGGCTTCTTCACCGAACGCGGCGATGATCTTTTGGAGGCTCTGTTCGTAGCTCGACGAGCGGCCGAACAAATTGACCGTCATCGCGCCGTCTTCGGTCAGCAACGCATGGCAATCGGCGTAGAAGCCTTCGCTGTCGAGCACCGGCGCCGCAGCTTCGTGGTCGTACAGATCGACCTGCAGCGCATCGACGGTGCCCTGCCACTTCGGCTTGCGGATCTCGGCACCGGCATCGGCCAGCACGACTTCCAGCTTGGCATCGTCGGCTGGCAGCTTGAACCAGCCGCGACACGCCGCCAGCACCTGCGGATTGAGCTCGATCGCGGTCGTGCGCATGCGCAACTGCTTGCGGCTGAACTTGGTCAGCGTCGCCGCGCCGAGACCGAGCTGCATCGAATGCCGGCTCATGACGCTGGACGGCTCGACGAACAGCAGCCAGGCCATCATCCGCTGCACGTATTCGAGCTCGATTTCGTACGGCGCATCCATCTTCATCGAGCCCTGGATCCATTCGGTACCCAGATGCAGATAGCGAATGTCGCCCCAGTCGGAAAAATTGACTTCCGGCAGTGCCGCCTTTTTGGTTGCCATCAGGCGATCCCGTGCCGGACGAAGACATCGCGCCAAGCTTCGAGCTTGCGGTCGAAGCTCCAGGAAGCATTTGCCGGACTGGTCGACGGCAGCTTGTAGACCGGTATGGGCAATGACGGTTCGGGCCGCGCTGCCGCGAACGCATCGACGACGCGCTGCGAATGCCGGAAACTTTCCGCGCCGTTGTGCGCGATGGCGCCCAGGCGAGGCAGTTCGAGTCCGGCGAAATCGTTGACTGCAGCGTCGCGGATCGCACTGTCGAGACTGCCTTCGCGTTCGCAGGCGGCATAGACGTCCCAGACGCCGAGGCCGCGGTGCAGCAGCCAGTCGGCGCGCGCTGCGAAGGGTTCGTTGGCCAGCGGAAGCGGGCTGGAGGGCCAGATGGCTTGCAAGATTTTCCAGAAATGGTTTTGTGGATGGGCATAGTACTGCCCGAGCGCCAGCGACTTCACGCCGGGGAAGCTGCCGAGGATCAGCACCACCGTCTGCGGCGAGACGATCGGTGCCAGGCCGGTCAGGCGAACGGACACTTCGGTCTTGCCCTTGCTTGTTTCGACTTTCATATCGATCGCAGTCTACAAACGGCAAAAAACCCGCCGTGGCGGGTTCCTTGCTGCAACTGCCGGTGAGGGCTGAGGCTTACTGCTTCTTCAGGGCTGCGTTTTCAGCGGTGCCGGGGATCTTTTCGCCGATCTTGTGGCCGGCGGTGCGCATGCCGTCGGCAGCCTTGTGACCGACGTTGGCGACAGCATTGCCGCTCTTCTTGGCGACGCGCTTGGTGGCGTGGCCGGCCTTCTTGGCACCGTGCTTGGTTGCGTTGTAAGCCTTCTTGGTGCCTGCCTTGGCCTTCTCGGTCATGGTGGGCTGGGGCGTCACGGCCGGTGCGGGTGCAGCCATTGGCGCGGCAGGCGGCGGCGGGGTCTGGGCGGAAGCCGAGAAGCCGATCGAAGCGATGCCGAGGGCGAGGATGGCTGGGACGGTACGGATGAAAGACGAGGTCATTGAAATTTCTCCATGAAGTGTTGTAGTCACGGACTTGCCGCACTGAGCAGACAACGGGCGAACTGCGCGGGCGGATGACAGCGGTTTACTCCATTGAAACCCTAGGCACAAAAAAAAGTGAATCCAGCTTTGGCAGGGCTTCGATCGCGTTGCGGGTCGTCGCCACCGCCAGCGCTTCGACGTCGATGCCGCGCAGCCCTGCGAGCACCTCGCCGATGCGCGGAAGCTCTCCCGGCTCGTTGCGCGCCTGCGGGATGCCGGCATCGCGCTGGGCCTTGGTCTGATAGAGCCAGTGCGGCTGGATATCGGGCGAATCGGTTTCCATGACGATCGCCTCCAGCGGCAACGACACAGCCAGCCGACGCACCTGCAAGGCGCGTTCGAAGGTCAGCGTGCCGCCGAAACCGAGCTTGAGCCCCTGGCCGATGCAGGCATTGGCCTGCTGCTCGCTGCCGTTGAAAGCATGCGCGATGCCGCGCCAGGGCCGCCCGGCGCCGACCTGACGCAACTGTCCGAGCACCTTGTCGACCGAGCGCCGCACATGGATGACGACCGGCAGATCATGCTTGCGCGCCAATTGCAGCTGGGCGCGGAAAAAGCATTCCTGCTTCGCGTTGTCCATACCGGGCACGAAATAATCGAGCCCGATCTCGCCGACCGCCACCAGCCGAGGATCGTCCCTGCGCAGCGCGAGTTCGGCATCCAGCTTTTCGAGGTCGTCTTCTTGCGCGTCCCCGGTGCAGAGCGGATGGATGCCGAGCGCATACGCATCGCCCTGCGCATGCGCCAGTTCGCGAACGGTGGCGAAGTTGAAGACGGCGACTGCCGGAATCACGCAAAGGGACACGCCATTTGCGGCGGCGCGGGCGCGTACCGCCGTGGTTTCCATGCCGAATTCGGCGGCATCCAGGTGACAGTGTGTATCGACAAAACCGGTCATCTTCAGATGATGCCCGAACGTCTGCACGGCCGAGAAAACCGTGCTACCGTGAAATAACTTTTGCTGGAGGTGTCGATGCGCAGGCCTGGTTTCTACAGCCGCTCGCCGGACGCATCGCGCGTTCCTGCAGAGTCTCAGTCGTCGCCCTCCGCGGGCGATCCTGATGCGGGCACCGCCGAGGTGCAGTCCCGGACAGGCAAGAAAGCACCGTGGCAGCCCGGAAGAAAATCGTTCGGTGCACTGATCCTGGTGATGGCTGCGATGGTCGGTGGCGCTGTCGTCTGGATGCCCAAGCCCGGCCACACGCTGACGCAGAAAGACATCGACGCCGCCGTCATGCGGACGCTGGCGACAGCGACCCTGCCCTCTCCCGCATCCCGCGCGGCGGAAATCGTCCGGCCGGCCGTCGTCCGCGTGGTCGCGTACGGCCCGGAACGCGCCAGTCCCGAAGCCAAGACCGAGAAACGCGGCCGCAACCTTGCCCGCGGCAAGCCGCCGGAGGCCGACGAGCCCGCCGGCCCCACGGAGCGCGGCGTCGGCACCGGCGTCGTCATCGTCGACAAGGGCGTGATCCTGACCAACCTCCACGTCGTCGCCGGTGCGGAAACCATCAAGGTCACCTTCTACGACGGGCTTGAGGCGGTCGCGACCATCACCGGCGTCCAGCCGGAGAATGACCTCGCCGTGCTGCAGGCGCAGAAGATTCCTGACGACCTCATCGCCGCGACGATGCGCTCCACCGCCGACCTGCAGTCGGGCGATTCCGTGGCCGCGGTCGGCTTTCCGTTCGGCATCGGGCCTTCGGTTTCGTCGGGCGTGGTGTCGGGGCTGAAACGCTCGTTCCGTTCGCCCGAGGGCAAGCAGGAGCTCGGCAACCTGATCCAGTTCGATGCGGCTGCCAACCCCGGCAATTCGGGCGGGCCGCTAGTGAACATGGACGGCGAGGTGCTCGGTATCGTCACCGCGATCCTCAACCCGACGCAGCAGCGCACCTTCATTGGCATCGCTTTTGCTGTACCCATCGAGAACGCGGCTTCGGCCATCGGTTCGCCGCCGTTCTGACTTTTCCTGAAAGCCGACGCATGACCACAGAGAGCCATTTTCAGAATCTCCAGGATTTCCAGGCGCCCGCCACGGCCGAGCTGATGGAGCAGATCCTCTACGAGGTCAAGCGCGTCGTCGTCGGGCAGGACCGGTTCCTGGAGCGCGTGATGGTGGCCATGCTGGCCGGCGGCCACCTGCTGGTCGAGGGCGTGCCGGGGCTGGCGAAGACGCTGACGATCAAGACGCTGTCGGACACCCTGCGCGGCCAGTTCAAGCGCATCCAATTCACGCCCGATCTGGTGCCAGCCGATCTGGTCGGCACGCGCATCTACAACCAGAAGACCGGCGAATTCGGCACCTCTTTGGGGCCGGTGTTCGCCAATCTGCTGCTGGCCGACGAAATCAACCGTGCACCGGCCAAGGTGCAGAGCGCGCTGCTCGAAGTGATGCAGGAGCGGCAGGTCACGATCGCCGGCGAGACGCACAAGGTGCCGCGCCCCTTTCTGGTGATGGCGACGCAGAACCCGATCGAGACCGAAGGCACCTATCCGTTGCCTGAAGCGCAGGTCGACCGCTTCATGATGAAGGTGCTGGTCGATTACCCCACCGACGAGGAAGAATTCGTGATCGTCCAGCGCGTGATCGGCCCGCCGGTGCAAGTCAACGCGGTGGCGACGACCGAGCAGCTGGCGCAGCTGCAGGCCGAGGCGCGCCGCGTGTACGTCGATCCTTCGCTGATCCAGTACGCCGTCAAGCTGGTATCGGCCACCCGCACGCCCGAGAAGCACGGCCTGAAGGACATGCGCCGCTTCATCACCTTCGGCGCCAGCCCCCGCGCGACCATCAACCTGACCGAAGGCGCACGCGCGCTGGCTTTGCTGCGCGGCCGCAGCTACGCGCTGCCCGAAGACATGACCGCGCTGGTGCCCGATGTGCTGCGGCACCGGATCACGCTGTCGTACGAGGGCCTGTCCGAAGGACTGACCGTCGACGGCTTGATCGAGAAGATCATGCGTGCCGTTCCTGCCCCACCCAAGCCGCTGGAACATGAAAAGCTGGTGGCGTAGAACGCCCAAGACCCCTGCTGCCAACGACGACCGGGCGGTCGTCGAGGCTGGCGGCTCGGCCGAACGGTTGCTCAACCGGCTCGAGTGGACGGTCATCCGCCGTCTCGACGGCTTGTTGCAGGGCGATTACCGGACGCTGATGCGCGGCGGCGGACTCGATCTGGCCGATCTGCGCGAGTACCAGCATCACGACGACGTCCGCCACATCGACTGGAACGTTACCGCGCGCCTCCAGACGCCGTATGTGCGCGTGTTCACCGAGGACCGCGAGATGGCGGCCTGGTTCGTGCTCGACCTGAGCCGATCGGTGGATTTCGGCTCCGGCGTCAAGGCGAAGCGCGAGATATCGATCGGCTTCGTCGGCGTGCTGGCGCGGCTGCTGACGCGCCACGGCAACCGCGTCGGCGCACTGGTGTACGGCAACAATCTTGAAGCCGTCATCCCGCCGCGCAGCGGGCGTCGTCACGTGCTGCATCTGCTGCATTCGATGGCGCGGCGCGCAAACGAGGCCGCGCCGACGCAGAAAGGCATGACGCGGCTCGACGATCTGCTGAAATCGGCCGCGGGACTGATGCCGCGACGCTCAACCGTCTTCGTGGTCTCCGACTTTCTCAGCGAGCCCGGTTGGGAAAAGCCGCTCGCGCAGCTGACGCAGCGCCACGAAGTCATCGCAGTCCGGCTTTTCGACCCGCTGGAGCTTCAGCTGCCTGACCTCGGCCTTGTGCCGCTGCGCGACGCCGAAACCGGCGAGCAGCTCTGGGTCGACAC
>JAQGMX010000297.1 GCA_028292145.1 Variovorax sp. | reverse complement strand
ACGATCTCGCTGCGCGGCAGATCCGCTGCATCGACGTGCTGCCAGTGCGCCAGCAGCGACCGCGCGAGCGGCTCGTCGCCGTCTTCCAGCGCGTCGCGGATGCCGGTGAAATGGTGGCTGAACTGGCGGAATCCCAGCGTCGCATAGAGCACCGCGATGCTCCACAGCACGGCGAAAGGCAGACCCAGCGTCAACACAAGCAGCCAATGCACGCCGAGCGCGATCAGTGTGGGAAAGGCGACGGCGAGCGTCCATGCCACCCATCCGTGGTGCGGCTTGCCGGCATCGAAATTGCGGCTGATCAGACGGGTCCATCCCAGGACGGCGCCGTAGACGGGGTTCGGGTACGCGAGCGGCCGGACCTGCTCGAGCAGCAGAGCGCACAGGATGGCGAAGAAGCTCATCGGTCGATGATAGCGAGTGACTCAGGCCGCCAGAAAGCGGTAAAGGTTGCGCAGCATTCCCGCCGTCGCCCCCCAGACGAAGCGCTCGTCCGGCCCGTCCTGGTAAGGCATGGAGAACCACTGCCGCGCCTCGACGCCCTCTCCCACCATGGCGTGACGCCGGTGGTTGGCCGGATTCATCAGGTGCGACAGCGGCACTTCGAACACGTCAGCGACTTCGGACGGACTGGGTGTGATCGTGAAACCGGGCTGGACCCACGCGATGACTGGCGTGACGATGAAGGAAGTGACCGTTGTGTAGGTCGGCAGACGGCCCAGCACTTCGATGTAATCGGCGGAAAGCCCGACTTCTTCCCACGCTTCGCGAAGCGCAGCCGCATCGACGTTGGCGTCTTCGGGGTCGACACGACCGCCCGGAAACGCGACCTGCCCGCTGTGCGTAGACATCCGGGATGCGCGCTCGGTGAGCAGCACCATCGGTTCGTCGCGCTGCACGATCGGCACGAGCACGGCAGCCTGCGCGGGCGACCGGTTGCCCATGCGAGGCTCGCGGCGCAGCTCGGGCGTCCAGATCGGCGGGCGGGCGAAGCGCGTTCGGAGTGCCTCGCGCGTCATGCGCTCCGGCGGGATGGCCGGCAGGTCGCTGTCGACGCGCACCACCGGCACGGCGCGCGGATCGAAAGCCGCGAACGAGACAGCGTTGATGGGTTCGACCGGGACAACGGGCATGACGGGCACGACGGGCACTGCAGGCACTGCGGGTTCCATGAAAGAAGCGTTTGTGAGGTGGGAAATGACGCCAATGCAAAAAGCCGCCCGGTAGGCGGCTTTCTGCTTTGCAAAGCAAAGGCCGAAGCCCTTGAACTGCTTACTGAGCGGCCTTGGCAGCCGCCGTCTTCTTGGCTGGCAGCTTTTCCTTGATGCGTGCCGAACGGCCGCTGCGCTCGCGCAGGTAGTACAGCTTGGCGCGGCGGACATCGCCGCGACGCTTGACTTCGATGGCAGCGATCAACGGGCTGTAGGTCTGGAACGTACGCTCCACGCCTTCGCCGCTGGAGATCTTGCGCACCGTGAAGCCGCTGTTGAGGCCACGATTGCGCTTGGCGATCACGACACCTTCATAGGCCTGGATACGCTTGCGGGTACCTTCGACGACGTTCACGCTGACGATGACGGTGTCACCAGGCATGAAGGAAGGGATGACTTTGCCGAGGCGGGCGATTTCTTCCTGCTCGAGTGTTTCGATGAGATTCATGAGAGTCCTGATTCGATCATGCGCGGGCTACACAAAAGGCGGCGGGACGGACCGAGCATGATGCAAGGTGCCAATTCCAGAAGGCCGCGGCCGGGAGAGGATCGGGGAGCCTCGGATTATAGCTTTTTCTGGAGCAGCTTCTCGTCGACTTTCGTCAGACGGCCTGCAGCGCGCGCCGCGTCGATGAGATCGGGTCGACGCGCCGCCGTGATCGACAGCCGCTGGTCGCGCCGCCAGCGTTCGATCTGCAGATGGTGGCCGGACATCAGCGGCGGCGGCACCGCGTGACCGTTCCATTGCTCGGGCCGCGTGTAGTGCGGACAATCGAGCAGGCCATCCAACGCCGGGTTGAAGCTGTCCTGCACGTGGCTGTCGGCATCGCCGAGCACGCCAGGTTGCAACCGCACCACCGCATCGAGCAGCGCCAGCGCAGCGATCTCGCCGCCCGACAGCACGAAATCGCCCAAGCTGATCTGGTGCGTGACGCGGGTATCGATGAAGCGCTGGTCGATGCCTTCGTACCGTCCGCAGACCAGCACGGCGCCCTCGCCTGCCGCCCAGTCGGCGACGGCCGAATGACGCAGCGTTTCGCCGATCGGGGAAAACAGGACGACCGGTGCCGCGGCACCGCGCGCGGCCAGGGCCGCATCGAGACAAGCCGACAGCGGCTCGGCCATCATCACCATGCCGGGACCGCCGCCGAACGGACGATCGTCCACGCGGCGGTAGTTGCCGCCGGCGAAATCGCGTGGATTCCAGAAGGCGATTTGGACCTGTCCGGATTCATACGCACGTCGCGTGACGCCGCTGGCCAGGAAAGGCGCAAACAGTTCGGGGAAGAGTGTGAGGATGTCGAATCGCATCGCAGGCGCTCGTAAAGCAGGTGCGATCGGGACCGCATCGGCCGGATCAGTAGTCCGGCTGCCAGTCGACGGTGATGGTGCGACCGGCGATGTCGACCTTGTCGACGAAAGCGGAGACGAACGGAATCATCCGCTCGACGACCACCTTGGCAGCAGCGTCATCGACCTCTTCGGATTCCAGCACCAGCGTGGTTTGCGACCCACCCGCGAGCAACTCGCGCACGATGCCAAGCGCAACGCCTTCGCGATTGACGACGGACAGGCCGATCAGGTCGACCCAGTAGTACTCGTCTTCGGCAGCTGTCGGGAAACTGGAGCGCGCGACGAAGATGCTCGCGCCGCGCAATGCTTCCGCGGCCGTGCGGTCGGGGACCTCAGGCGACGTGGCGACGATGCAATCGGAATGTTCCTTGGCCTCGCGGATCGGAAGCAGGAAGGCTTCCGTCTTGCGGATGGCAGCGGTGGCTGCCGACCTCGCACCTGCGGGACCGGAAGAAGGCTGGATGAACCAGCGCTTCGAAGAAAAAAGCGCCTCGGGCTGGGCGCTGTGGGGCAGGACCTTGAACCAGCCCTTGATGCCCCAGGCATCGGCGATGCGGCCCACCTCGATTGCATCCGCGGGCAAGACCGCGGTTTCGAGTGTGGGCAACATCGCTGAGCCGGGTCGCTGGCTGATTAAGCCGCGGCCTTGGGTGCTGCGGCTGCAGCTTGCTTGATCAGGCGGGTCACGGTCGGCGAAGCCTGGGCTCCGACACTTTCCCAATAGGTCAGGCGGTCTTGAGCAATGCGGATGCTTTCTTCGTTCGACTTCGCGATCGGGTTGTAGAAACCCAAACGCTCGATGAAACGGCCGTCGCGGCGAACACGCTTGTCCGACACGACGATGTTGAAGAACGGACGACCTTTGGAGCCGCCGCGGGAGAGTCGAATGACGACCATGATTTATCCTTCGGGTGGTGCAGCAAACCCGCAAGGTTCGCCCACAAGTGTTCTTTCAGCGTAGAGACACGCGACATGGCCACCCGGCCAGCGACACGCTGAATAGCCCACGATTATAGCCCGCATGCATTCGCGGCTTCATCTTTTCCTGAAAACGACTTCGACCGTGCCCCTCAACATCCGCCCCAGCCGTGACGAAGACGTCGCCGCGATGACCGCCATCTATGCCCACCACGTGCTGCACGGCACCGGCACGTTCGAGACCGATCCGCCCAGCGAAACCGACATGGCCGCGCGCCGCGCCGACGTGCTGTCCAAGGCACTGCCCCACCTGATCGCCGAACGCGACGGCACGGTGCTCGGATTTGCGTATTGCAACTGGTTCAAGCCGCGTCCGGCCTACCGCTATTCCGCCGAAGACTCGATCTATCTGGCGGACGCCGCGCGCGGACAGGGCATCGGCGCCCTGCTGCTGGCCGAACTCTCCAAGGCCGCAGAAGCTGCCGGCGTACGTAAGCTGATCGCGGTCATCGGCGACTCGGCCAATGCCGGCTCCGTCGGCGTGCACAGGTCGCAGGGCTTCGAGCACATCGGCGTGATGAAGGATGTCGGCTGGAAATTCGGCGAATGGCGCGATGTCGTGCTGATGGACAAGGTACTTGGCGCCGGCAGCACCACGTCGCCTGAATGAAGAACAAGACCGTCGCGGCCTGGCTGGCCTTCATCGCCGGACCGTTCGGACTGCATCGCTTCTACCTGTACGGGCTGGGCGACATGCTCGGCTGGCTGCTGCCGATTCCGACAGCGCTCGGCCTCTACGGCATCGAGCGTGCCCGGATGTTCGGGCTGGACGACGGCCTGAGCTGGGTGCTGATTCCGTTGGTCGGATTCACCTTTGCAGGCTGCGCGCTGACCGCCATCGTCTATGGACTGATGACGCCGGAAAAATGGAACGCCCGCTTCAATGCCGGCGCGCCGGCGGACGCTGCACCGGGCCAGACCGGCTGGATCACCATCGGTGCCGTGGTTCTGGCGCTGTTCTTCGGCACGACGGTGCTGATGTCGAGCATCGTCTTCAGCTTCCAGCGCTACTTTGAGCACCAGGTCGAAGAGGGCCGGAAGATCTCTCAATAAGCTGTATTTGTATACAGTCTTTTTCGTCGCCGTTTCGCATAATGGATTTTTCAACGAAGCCATTGGCGGAAAGGCATCGACGATGTCTGCTCACTTTCACTTGAAGCCCTCGGAGTCCCAGTTCATGTTCAACCTCAAGGGAGGTAACGGGGAAACGGTTCTGACCAGCGAGCGCTACACATCCAAACAAGGTGCCCACGGCGGGATCGCATCCGTCAAGGTCAATGCGCCGCTCGACGCTCATTACGAACGTCGCACCGACACAGGCGGTGCGCCCTACTTCGTGCTGAAGGCCGCAAACGGCGAAATCATCGGTACGAGCGAGGCCTACTCGTCGACCGGCGCCCGCAATACCGCGATCGAGTGGGTGCGTGCGAATGCGCCGTCAGCGACCACCCGCGAGTAACAAGCCGCAATTAACGCGAAAGCGACTCAGAAAATCTGCATGCTCACCCAATAGGCCACTGCCGCCACGAAGGCCGACGCCGGAATCGTGAAGATCCAGGCCCAGACGATGTTTCCGGCCACGCCCCAGCGCACCGCGCTCGCGCGTTGCACCGATCCGACACCGACGATGGCGCCGGTGATGGTGTGTGTCGTCGAAACCGGAATGCCGAGCGCAGTAGCCAAAAACAGCGTCAGCGCGCCGCCGGTTTCTGCGCAGAAACCACCCACGGGCTTCAGCTTGGTAATCTTCTGGCCCATCGTTTTCACGATGCGCCAGCCGCCGAACATCGTGCCCAGCGCGATGGCCGTGTAGCAGGCGACGATGGTCCAGGTTGGCGGTGCGTCCGGCCCTGAATAACCGGTGGCGATCAGCAGCATCCAGATGATTCCGATGGTCTTCTGCGCATCGTTGCCGCCGTGGCCCAGGCTGTAGGCGCCGGCGGAGACGAGCTGTAGCCGCCGGAACCAGCGATCGACGCGCGACGGTGTCGCGCGCCGGCAGACCCAGGCCACCAGCACCATCATGGCCGAGCCGAGGACGAAGCCCAGCACCGGCGAGACGAAGATGAAGGCGACCGTCTTCCAGATGCCCGCCGCGACCAGCGCACCGGAACCCGCCTTGGCGATCACCGCACCGACGATGCCGCCAATCAGCGCATGCGACGAGCTGCTCGGTATGCCGTAGTACCAGGTCACCAGGTTCCAGGTGATGGCACCGATCAGCGCGCCGAAGACCACGTGCACATCGACGATCCCCGGCTGGACGATGCCCTTGCCGACGGTCGCCGCCACGCTCAGGTGGAACACGAAAATCGCC
This sequence comes from Variovorax sp., assembly GCA_028292145.1. GTDB lineage: Bacteria > Pseudomonadota > Gammaproteobacteria > Burkholderiales > Burkholderiaceae_C > Variovorax. Next base: position 10 of record JAQGMX010000297.1, on the reverse strand, counting down.
ACCAGATTGA
>JAQGMX010000270.1 GCA_028292145.1 Variovorax sp. | reverse complement strand
AAGCGTCCGCAGGACCGCATCGACCTCGGCCAGATGGCGTCGAAGTTCACCGAGCTCTACAGCAAGCCGAACAGTGCCAACGGTTTCAACCAGCCTGCCGACAAGCTCGACGAGCGCTATCCGCTGGTGGTCGATACCGCCAGCGACGCGGGCACGGCCGCAGCGCCATTGGATGCCGAAGCCGACGCGCCTTCACCCACGCCCGGCGCACCGCGTCAGGTGATCGAGATGGTCGACAACCGTCCGACGAAGACGGCCGCCAACGCCCAGGCGACGGCGTCCGCCACCGCGAGCACAGTGAAGGCGGTAAAGGCCGGCGTCACGATCGGCAACGGCGATGTACTGATCGCAGCCATCACGTCCTGCACGAACACCTCCAACCCGAGCGTCATGCTGGCCGCCGGCCTGCTGGCGAAGAAGGCCGTGGAGGCGGGCCTGACGGTCAAGCCGCACGTCAAGACTTCGCTGGCGCCGGGTTCGCGCATCGTCACCGAATATCTGGAAAAGGCCGGCCTGCTGCCGTACCTGGAGAAGCTAGGTTTCTACCTGGCCGGCTACGGTTGCACGACCTGCATCGGCAACGCGGGCGACCTGACGCCGGAAATCAACGAACTGATCACCAGCAACGACCTGATCGCGGCCGCGGTGCTGTCGGGCAATCGCAATTTCGAGGCACGCATCCATCCAAACCTCAAGGCCAACTTCCTGGCGTCGCCGCCTCTCGTGGTGGCCTATGCCATAGCCGGCAACGTGATGGTCGACCTGATGACCGAGCCGGTCGGCAAGGGCACCGGCGGCAAGGACGTGTTTCTGGGCGACATCTGGCCGACGGCGAAGGAAATCGACCAGAACCTGCGTTTTGCGATGAATGCCAAGGCCTTCCGGGCGAACTACGACAAGGTCAAGACCGATCCGGGCAAGTTCTGGACGAGCATCAAGGGCACGACCGGTCAGGTCTACGACTGGCCGACCTCCACCTACATCGCCGAGCCGCCGTTCTTCGAAGGCTTCACGATGGAGCCGGCCGCGTCCGAACCCGGCATCACGGGCGCGCGGGTGATGGCGCTCTTTGGCGATTCGATCACCACCGACCACATTTCGCCGGCCGGTGCGATCAAGGAAAGCTCGCCGGCCGGCATCTGGCTGAAGGAACACGGCGTGCCGAAGGCCGACTTCAACAGCTACGGATCGCGCCGCGGCAACCACGAAATCATGATGCGCGGTACGTTTGCCAACGTGCGCATCAAGAACCTGATGCTGCCGCCCGACGCGAGCGGCACGCAGGAAGAGGGCGGCTTCACGCTATTCCAGTCCGATTCGGCAGCAGGCGCGCCGGAGAAGATGTTCATCTACGACGCGGCGATGAAGTACATCGAGCAAGGCGTGCCGACCGTCGTCTTCGGCGGCGAGGAGTACGGCACGGGCTCGTCGCGCGACTGGGCGGCGAAGGGCACGCAACTGCTCGGCATCAAGGCGGTCGTGGCGCGCAGCTTCGAGCGTATCCACCGCGCGAATCTTGTCGGCATGGGCGTGCTGCCGCTGCAGTTCCTCGGCAACGATTCCTGGCAGAGCCTGGGCCTGACCGGCAACGAGAAGATCGACGTCGTGATCGGCGGCACGTTGCGTCCGCAGATGGACGTGACACTGGCGGTGCACCGCGCCGACGGCTCGCAACAGGAAGTCAAGGTGCGTCTGCGCATCGACACGCCGATCGAGGTCGATTACTACCAGCACGGCGGCATCCTGCCGTTCGTGCTGCGTCAGCTTCTCGACTGAGACTGCTAAACAGTCACTCCGGCGAGATGCCGGCCGCCTTGACGATGCCGCCCCAGCGCTCCAGCTCCGAAAGCTGGAAGCGCTGCAGTTCGGCCGGCGTCGACAGCGCGGGTTCCATGCCGGCCTGTTCGACGCTGCTGCGCACGGTTGCCACGCCCATCGCCTTGTGCATCAGCTCGTTCAGCCGCTGTACGACCGGGGCCGGCGTGCCGGCGGGCGCGTAGAGCGCGTTCCAGTAGCCGAACTCGTAGCCGGGCAGCGATCCGGCGATCGGCGGCACGCCGGGCACCAGGGCCAGCGGTTTCTGGCTGGTGGTGCCGAGCGCGCGCAACTTGCCGGCCTTGACCTGCGGCAGGCTGGTCGCGAGGTCCACGATCATTAGATCGGTCTGGCCGGCGACCAGGTCCATTACCGCCGGCGGATTGGCCTTGTACGGTACGTAATTGAACTTGGTGCCGGTCATCTGCTGGAAAAGCTCGGTCGCAACCTGCGCCGACGAGCTGCCCGAACCGTAGTTCAGCTTGCCGGGCGACGCCTTGGCCAGCGCGATCAGTTCAGCGACGTTGTTGGCGGCGAGTTTCGGGTTCACCACCAGCAACTGGTAGCCGCGCGTCAGCAGCGACACCGGCTCGAAATCCTTGATCGGGTCGTAGGCCAGCTTCTTCAGCAGGTGCGGATTGGCGGATTGCGTGGTGTTGGTCGTCATGAACAGCGTGTAGCCATCGGCCGGCGCCCGCGCCACGTACTGCGCCGCGATGCCGCCGAATGCCCCGGCCCGGTTGTCGACGATGACCGATTGGCCGGTTTCCTTGCCGACTTCCTGCGCGATGACGCGCGCCAGCCCGTCGGTCGCGCTGCCCGCGCTGGAGCCGACCACGATCGTGATGGGGCGCGACGGATAGTTCTGCGCGACGGCGATGCTGCCGAGCGGGAGGGTGGCTGCCAAAGTGGCGAGAGCGAGGAGCGATCGACGGGAGTTCATGGTTTGTCCTGAATAGTTATGGGAGTCGAAGCGGAAACGGAAAATCAGCGCAGCAGGTTCCAGCCCGCCATCAGTGCCTGCAACTGCTGCTGTTGCGGGCCGGTCAGCGGCCAGGCGGACGGTGGGCGGGTGGCGCCGCAGTCGCTTCCCATCATCTGCAGCGCTGTCTTGACGACCGTGACGTTGGTGCCGTTGTTCTCCTGCGCGCGCAGTTCTTCGAACGGCAGCATCTCGCCGATCAGCCGCATCGCGAGCGGATAGTCCGCAGCCTCCAGCGCCTGATAAATCGCGACCGAGCGTCCGGGCATCACGTTGATGAGCCCCGACGTGAAACCTCGCGCGCCGACTGCGTAGAACGGCGGCGCCCAGACTTCGGCCAGGCCGCCCACCCAGGCGATATCGAGATCCGCCGTGCGCCGGATCGCTTCGGCCAGAACGAGCGGCGTCGGCGATGCCCACTTCACGCCGATCACGCCCGGAATGCGGCAGACAGCCTCGATCGCGGCCATGCCGATGTTGTCGTTGCGCAGATAGAGCACCACCGGCAGACCGTCGCCTGCGTCGGCGATTCGGCGGACGTATTCGGCGACGCCGCGCGGTGCGACGAACGGGTCCGGCGGCTGGTGGACCATCAGCGCGTCGGCGCCGGCCTTGCGCGATTCGCGCGCCAGCGCACAGGCCTCGTGCACGCTGCGACCGATCCCCGCGAGCAGCGGCACGCGCCCGGCGACGCATTCGGCGGCCGCGTGGACCATGCGTTCGGCCTCGTGCGCCTGCACGCCGTAGTACTCGCTGGTGTTGCCGTTCGCGACCAGCACGTGCACGCCGGCGTCCACCGCGCGGTCGACCACCGGCTGTAGCGGCGCGGTGGCGATGGCGTCGTCGGCATCGAAGGGCGTGACGAGGATGCCGGAAATGCCGTCGAGGGCGGCGCGCAATGCGGGACGTTGGAAGGTGGTCATCGTCTGGGAGGGGTGCTGAAAGGGACTAATCTAGAAGCCGACCGCTCCGGCGTCCAATCCATACAGTGCATCCCGCCATTCAAGATCTGAATCGTGTTCCAGCTCACCCAACTCCGATGCTTCGTGGCCGTCGCCACCGAGCTGCACTTCAGCCGCGCCGCCGCGCTGCTGCACATGACGCAGCCGCCGCTGACCCGCCAGATCCAGCTGCTGGAGCACGAAGTCGGCGTTTCGCTGCTGGAGCGCGCCGGCGGCAGCGTCAGGCTGACGCCGGCCGGCACGATTTTCTTGCGAGAAGCCGAAGACATCCTGCGCCGCAGCCAGGCCGCGACGCTGGCTGCGCGCCGGGCGATGCGGGCCGATGCCGGCAGCGTCACCGTCGGCTTCATTCCGGCGGCCAGCTTCACGCTGCTGCCCCAGTTGCTCGCAGCCATCAAGACGCAGTTGCCGGACGTGCAGGTGGTGTTGCGCGAAATGCAGACCGCCGACCAGCTCGAAGCCATCGGCGGCGACCGGATCGATCTGGGCATCGTGCGGCCGTTCGCGCCGCGCGCGTTCGCGGCGTCGGCGCCGATGTTCAGGGAGCCGTTCGTGCTCGCGATACCCGCCGGGCATCCGCTCGCGACGCAGGAGGCGCTGCCTATCGCCGCGCTGGAGGGGCAGCCGTTCATCGAATTCTGTCCGTCGGCATCGCGCTATCTTTATGAAGTGGTCGCCGGACGGCTGCGCACGGAAGGCGTGGCGCCGGAAACGGTGCAGACGCTGAGCCACACGCATTCGATCCTGGCGCTCGTCGATGCCGGGCTCGGCGTCGCTCTGGTGCCGCAGTCGGCGCACCGGCTCGGGTATGCGGGCGTGCGCTTCAGACCCTTGGACGATGCCGGCGGACTGGACGTGGAAATCCACCTGGTCTGGCGTCGCGGCGGGCGGGACGGGGTGGCGGAAACCGTGCGCCAGGTCATCCAGAACGCATACAAGTTGCCGGAACGTGGATGATTTCCTGCAAGCGCAATTGGGAATTGTTAGCATTCACCTTTTGACCTGTCACGCGTTCTCCTCCGGACTGCGATCCTTCCGTGCCCTTTATCGATCCCGCCATCCCGTCGCCGTCGTCACTCTCGCAGCTGCAATCGACTGCGCTGCGTCTCGATCAACTTCCGTCCCGGCAATGGGCGACCGTGCTCGAACTGCGGCGCTCCGACCTGCCCGAGGACCGGGAACTGGTGCTTCGGCTGACGGAAATCGGCTTCGTGCCGGGGCAGGCGGTACGCATCGTCGCGAGCGGCTTGCCGGGACGCGAGCCGCTGGCGGTGCGGCTGGGTCACACCACCTTCGCGCTGCGTCGACACGAGGCGTCCTTCATCAACGTCACGCCAGGGGCCGCCGACCATGGTTGAAGCCGTCCTGAAGTTTCGTCCCGGCGCAGGCGCCGCCGGCAGCACGCCGCCGCAACGCATCGCGCTGCTCGGCAACCCTAACTGCGGCAAGACCGCGCTGTTCAACCTGCTGACCGGCAGCCGCCAGAAGGTCGCCAACTACGCCGGCGTCACGGTCGAGCGCAAGGAGGGCGTGCTGGTCACGGCCGGCGGCCGCCGCGTGTTCGTGCTCGATCTGCCGGGCGCCTACAGCCTGAACGCGCTGTCCGCCGACGAAGCCGTGACGCGCGACGTCGTCACCGGCCGCAGCAAGGAAGCGCTGCCAGACCTGCTGGTCTGCGTGACCGATGCCACCAATCTGCGCCTGAACCTGCGCCTGGTGCTCGAAGCCCGCAAGCTCGGCCTGCCGATGGTGATGGCGCTCAACATGACCGACATGGCGAAACGCCAGGGCATCGCCGTCGACACGGCGGTACTGTCGCGCGAACTCGGCATGCCGGTGATCGAAACGGTCGGCGTACATTCCGGCGGCGCCGACACGCTGCTGGCCGCGCTCGATGCGCCGGTCGCCGCCGCGGCGCCGGTGCCGTGGGTCGCGCCCCAGCTCGACGACGTGCTCGCCACCCAGCGCGAGGTGCGGCGCATCCTCGGCTTGGCCGTGACGGAACCGGTCGGCAGCCTGGAAACCAGCGACCGCATCGACCGCGTCGTGCTGCATCCGCTGTGGGGCATGCTGGTGCTGGCGGTGACGCTGTTCCTGATGTTCCAGGCGGTTTTCAGCTGGGCCAACGTACCGATGGACGCCATCAAGTCGGCGACCGAATGGCTGGGCGAGGGCGTCAAGGCCGTCGTGCCCGAAGGCATGCTGCAGAGCCTGCTGGTCGACGGTGTGGTGGCCGGCGTCGGCGGCGTGATCGTCTTTCTGCCGCAGATCCTGATCCTGTTCCTGTTCATCCTGGCGCTGGAAGATTCGGGCTATCTGCCGCGCGCCGCTTTCCTGCTCGACCGCGTGATGGGCACCGTCGGCCTGTCGGGGCGTTCGTTCATTCCGCTGCTGTCGAGCTTCGCCTGCGCCATTCCCGGCGTGATGGCGACGCGCACGATCAGCAACTGGCGCGACCGGCTGACGACGATCATGATCGCGCCGCTCATGACCTGCTCGGCGCGGCTGCCGGTCTACGCATTGCTGATCGCGGCCTTCATCCCGCAGCAGACGGTCGCCGGCGTCTTCAATCTGCAGGGCGTGGTGCTGTTCGCGCTGTATCTGTTCGGCATCGTCTCGGCGATGGCCGTGGCCTGGGTGATGAAGCGTTTCGCACGCTTCGGCGACCAGAACGCCGGCCGGGTCGTGCATTCGCCGCTGCTGATGGAACTCCCCGCCTACCGCTGGCCCAATCTGCGCAACCTCGCGTTGGGCCTTTACGAGCGCGCCTGGATCTTCCTGCAGCGCGTCGGCACGATCATCCTGGCGTTGACGATCCTGCTGTGGTTCCTGTCGACCTTTCCGTCGCCGCCCGAAGGCGCGACCGGCCCGGCGATCCAGTACAGCGCGGCCGGCATCCTGGGCGGCTGGCTCGAACACGTCTTCGCGCCGATCGGCTTCAACTGGCAGATC
>JAQGMX010000266.1 GCA_028292145.1 Variovorax sp. | reverse complement strand
TTGCGGTCGAGGTGATCGGCAAGCTTGCGGCCCGCTTTTTCTGCGCGGGCGAGCGAGTCGGGCGTGACGAAGGCGCCGGCGTTGTCCTCGATGCCGTCGATGCCGTCGGTGTCGGCCGCCAGCGCCCAGACGCCGGGCTGACCGGCCAGCGCGCCGGCAAGCCCGAGGCAGAACTCGCCCGCCCGCCCGCCACGCCCCTTGGCCTGGCCGGCCTGGCGCGGCCGGATCGTGACGGTCGTCTCACCGCCCGACAGGATCACGCAGGGCCGCGCGAACGGCATTCCGCGCTTTGCGACCGCGCGTGCCAGCGCACCCTGAACCTTGCCGACCTCGCGCGCTTCGCCTTCCATCTCGTCGCTCAGGATGTACGCCTTGATGCCGGCCGCGCGTGCAGCCTCGGCCGCAGCTTCGAGCGACTGCTGCGGCGTCGCGATCAGGTGCGTCGCATGACCGTCGAACACCGCATCGCCGGGCTTCGGCGTTTCGAGCGTGCCGTCTTCGAGCTGCGCGCGGATGGCGTCGGGCACGGCGATGCGGTAGCGGTCGAGGATCGCGAGCGCCTCGGCGCAGGTGGTCGCGTCGGGCACCGTCGGGCCGCTGGCGATCACGGCCGGATCGTCACCCGGCACGTCGCTGATCGTGAGCGTGACGACCTGCGCTGGCGCGCAGGCTGCTGCGAGCCGCCCGCCCTTGATGCGCGACAGGTGCTTGCGCACGCAGTTCATCTCGCCGATGTGAGCGCCGCTGTCGAGCAACTCCTTGTTGATGCGCTGCTTGTCGGCCAGCGTCAGGCCGTCGGCCGGCAGCGTGAGCAGCGAGGAGCCGCCGCCGGAGATCAGGCACAGCACCAGATCGTCGGCGGTCAGTGCTTCGGTGGTGCCGTCAGCCAGCGCGAGGATGCGCGAGGCTGCATCGAAGCCGGCCTGGTCGGGCACCGGATGCGAAGCCTCGACGAGCTCGATGCGCTGCGCCAGGCCTTCGGGACGCGGCGGAATGTGGCCGTAGCGGGTGACGACCAGGCCGGACAGCGGCGCGTCGGCCGGCCAGAGCGCCTCGAGCGCCTGCACCATCGAGCCACCGGCCTTGCCGGCGCCGATCACCAGCGTGCGGCCCTTGGGCGGCGGCGGAAGACACGCGCCCATGCTGGCGAGCGGAAGCGCGCGCTCGACGGCGACGCGGTAGATGTGTTCGAGGAATTCGCGCGGCGCGGTGTGCGGGTCGGGTGTGGTCGAAGTCATTTGGTATTTGTATCTCCTGGGCACTATTCTGTCGCCATGCCCACACTCCTGATCCGCAATGCCCGCTGCGTGGCGACTTTCGACGACGCTCGCACCGAGCTTCGCGACGCATCGATCTTCATCCGCGACCACCGCATCGAGGCCATCGGCACGGCCGCCGACATGCCGGGCGATGCCGACGAAGTCATCGACGCAAGCCGCCATCTGGTCGTGCCCGGCCTCGTGAATACGCACCACCACATGTACCAGTCGCTGACGCGCGCCATCCCGGCTGTGCAGAATGCGGAGTTGTTCTCGTGGCTTGGCGGGCTGTACCCGATCTGGGCCGGACTGACGCCGGAGATGGTGCGGGTGTCGACGCAGCTCGCCATGGCCGAACTGCTGCTGTCGGGCTGCACCACCAGCAGCGACCATCTCTACATCTACCCCAACGGCGTGCGGTTGGACGACAGCATCGAGGCGGCGCGCGAGATCGGCATGCGCTTCGTCGCGACGCGCGGCAGCATGAGCGTCGGCCAGTCGCTAGGCGGACTGCCGCCCGACCGCGTGGTCGAGCGGGAAGACGCGATCCTGGCCGACACGCAGCGTCTGATCGAGCGCTACCACGACGCAACGCATGGCGCGATGAGCAACGTCGCCGTCGCACCCTGCTCGCCTTTCAGCGTGAGCCGCGACCTGATGCGCGAATCGGCCTCGCTCGCGCGGTCGTTCAAAGGCCTTGGCGTGCGGCTGCACACCCATCTGGCCGAGAACGACCACGACATCGCCTACAGCCGCGAGAAGTTCGCCTGCACGCCGACCGAGTACGCGCAGGATCTCGGCTGGCTCGGCCACGACGTCTGGCATGCGCACTGCGTGAAGCTCGACGCGGCCGGCATCGCGCTGTTCGCGAAGACACGCACCGGCGTCGCGCACTGCCCGTGCAGCAACATGCGGCTGGCCTCAGGCATCGCGCCGATCCGACGCATGCTGGATGCCGGCGTACCGGTCGGCCTGGGCGTGGACGGCAGCGCGAGCAACGACGGCGCGCACATGGTGAACGAGGCGCGGCAGGCGCTGCTGCTGGCCCGGGTCGGCCGTTCGCTGGAGCCTTTCGGCTGCGACCACGGCCCGGCGGAAATGACGGCGCGCGACGCGCTGGCCGTCGCCACCCGCGGTGGCGCCGAAGTGCTTGGCCGTGCCGACATCGGCCATCTGGCGCCGGGCATGTGCGCCGATCTGGCGCTGTTCGACCTCGAAACCGTCGCCTTCGCCGGCGGCGCGGTGCACGACCCGGTCGCGAGCCTGCTGCTGTGCGCGAGTCCGCAGGCGGCCTACACGATAGTGAACGGGCGCGTGGTGGTGCGGGAAGGGCAGCTGGCGACGGTGGATCTCGGGCCGCTGGTGGAGCGGCACAACCGGCTGGCGCTGGTTCTGGCGCTCAACAGTTGATCAGGTCAAGAACCTGAACAGCTGCAGCAGGTTGTTGATGAAATCGAGGATGACCTGCATGGCGCCTCCTAGTTGGTTTTAGCCCCGGCCAAGAACCACTTTCCGAGCAGCGCCCGCTCGACATCGGTGATTCCGGTCGCGTTGTTCATCGGCATGATCTTCGTGACAACAGCCTGTTGATACACCGCTTGCGCATGCAACGCAACCTGGTCGGGCGTGTCGAGGCGCACGTTCTTCATCTGCATGGTCGCGCCGTGGCACATGTAGCAGCGCTGCTCCAGCACCTTCTGCACTTCGCCAAACGACACCTGCTGCACGGCAGCGCCGGCCGCCAGCGGTGCAATCGGAGCGACCGGCTCGGGCTTCAGCCAGACGATCGTCAGCCCGAGCACCGCGATACCGACCATCGCATACGGCAGCGGATTCTTCGCATTGCCGAGCTTGAAGCGGTGCCGCACCACGAAGAACTGCCGTATCGCCGCGCCGCCGAGCATGATCAGCAGCAGCACGATCCAGTTGTACTGGTGCGTGTAGGTGAAGCTGTAGTGGTTGCTCAGCATCGCGAACAGCACCGGCAGCGTGAAGTAGGTGTTGTGCACGCTGCGCTGCTTGCCGCGCTGGCCGTGGATCGGATTGACCGGCTTGCCTTCACGCAGCAGCGCGACGTTCTCGCGCTGGCCCGGAATGATCCAGAAGAACACGTTGCCGCTCATGGTCGTGGCCATCATGGCGCCCACCAGCAGGAACGCGGCGCGGCCGGCGAACCAGTGGCAGGCGAGCCAGGCGGCGAAAGCGACGAAGCAGGCCACCAGCACGCCGACGATCGCATCGCCGTGCTTCCGGCGGCCGAAGATCTGGCAGATGCCGTCGTAGACGATCCAGAACACGACGAAGAACGCAAGCGCGACCGACACCGCCGCGCCGGGCTGCCAGTCCATCTTCGACTTGTCGATCAGGTACGTGCTGGCATTCCACAGGTACGACACCGTGAACAGTGCGAAGCCGGTGAGCCAGGTCGAATAGCTTTCCCAGTACGACCAGTGCAGGTGCTCGGGCAGCTTCTTCGGCGCCAGCCCGTACTTCTGCATGTTGTAGAAGCCGCCGCCGTGCACCGCCCACTGCTCGCCGCCGACGCCCTTTTCCAGCGACTCCGCGTCCTTCGGCCTCTCCAGGCTGTTGTCCAGCATCACGAAGTAGAACGAGGCGCCGACCCATGCAATCGCCGTGATGACATGGACCCAGCGCAGCAGCAGGTTGGCCCAGTCGAGGTAATAACTTTCCATGATTTATCTTTCCATCGATTGCAACAACTGTGCCGCGACCGCCACGGCGATCACCTCCGGCTCCTTGCCGCCGATGC
>JAQGMX010000241.1 GCA_028292145.1 Variovorax sp. | reverse complement strand
GGCATCGCAGCGGAAGTCGCCGAACGCCTTTTCACGCCGTTCTTCACCACCCGCGCCGACGGCATGGGCCTCGGCCTGAGCCTGTGCCGCACCGTGGTCGAGCAGCACGGCGGCGCGCTGATGTACTAGCCGAACCGCCCTCGCGGGACGGTGTTCCGCATCACCCTGCCGATCGACTGAAAATATTGCCGATATGCAACCACTGATCGATGGTCTTGTCTTCATCGTCGACGACGACGCCCATGTCCGCGAGGCACTTGCCTGGCTGCTGCGTTCGCGCCGGCTGGCCAGCGAACACTTCGGCAGCGCCGACTCGTTCGAGGCCTATCTCGCCGAGACGCCTTTGCCTGCGCAACCGCATGTTCTTCTGCTCGACGTGCGGATGCCTGGAACCAGCGGTCTGGTGCTTTTCGACCGGCTCGCCGAACGGGGCCTGCTCGACGCGATGCCGGTGATCTTCCTTACGGGCCATGCCGATGTGCCGACCGCTGTCGAAACGGTCAAGCGCGGCGCGTTCGATTTCTGCGAAAAACCGTTCTCCGACAACGCATTGGTCGACCGGATCGAGCGAGCGCTGGGCGCTTCGTTGCGGGCCGTGCAGGCCCAGACCGAGCGGCAAGGCCTGCGAAAACGGATTTCGGAACTGACCGACCGCGAGCGCGATGTGATGCGGCTCGTGGTCGAAGGTTTACCGAACAAGCTGATCGCCGATCAATTGGCCATCAGCGTGCGCACAGTGGAAGTCCACCGCGCGCGCGTGTTCGAGAAGATGGAGGTCAAGTCGGCCGTGGAACTGGCCAACCTCCTGAGAGGACTCTGAAGCGCGTCCTCCGAACCGGATCAGCCGCGCTCGCCCACGTAGATTTCAACGCGGCGGTTTTGCGCACGGCCGCTGTCGCTGCCGTTGTCCGCGATCGGTTCGCGCGATCCGCGGCCTTCGATGCGGAACGCCGTCGACGGGACGCCGCGTGCGATCAGGTAATCGCGGGTCGATGCCGCGCGGTCGACCGACAACGGGTTGTTGATCGCGTCGCTGCCGGTGCTGTCGGTGTGGCCGATGATCCGCACGTCGGCGCGCGGGTTGTTGCGCAGGCCGTTGGCGAACTGATCGAGCACCGGCGCGAAGTTCGACTTGATGGCCGAGCGGCCGGTGTCGAAGGAGACGTCGCTCGGAATTGCGAGCTTCAACTCGTTGTTGGCCGTCTGCGTCACGGCGATACCGGTGCCGCGGGTGGCGGCTTCCATCTCGCGCTTCTGATTTTCCATGCGCTGCGACCACAGGTAGCCGCCCAGTGCGCCGACGCCTGCGCCGATCGCGGCACCGGTTCCGGCACGACCGCCGGTCACTGCGCCGATGGCCGCGCCGCCCAGCGCACCGGCGCCTGCGCCGATGCCGGTATTGCGTTGCGTGTCGCTCATGCCGGCGCAACCGGTGAGGAAGACGGCCAGAGCGGCGGTGGAGAGTACGAGTTTTTTCATGGAAAGATCCCTTCGATCGAAATTGACGAACGCCGCGGCAGGGCCGCGGCACGCCTTTCATTATCCCGTCGCCGAAGGCCGGCGGATATGTCCAAAAGTCGCGTCGAGGCCTGAATGAAAAAGTTCACTCCATCCGGAAAGCTTTGTTCAGCAAAGCTCGACTGCTACATTTTGTATAGCATCGTACTTTCTTGCCCACGCGACCTCGCGGCCTTGCCCGACAGGGAAAACGAGAGGATCAGCCGCGTGGCGACCTGTCGTCCGGTTTGCCGGATTGCTCGCCGTCCTGCTCGTCAGGTTCCGCCGCATCCATCTCGCCGCCCTTGCGTCCCGAGAACATGGTCCACCAGACGATGAGCACCAGCACCAGAAGGGCGCCGAGCGCTTCAAGCAAAATCAGACCCATGAACAAAGGACTCCGTTGGTGGCTGGCTGGGCTGGCGATCGTAGCAATGCTGGCCGGCTGCTCGACAGGAATGCGCGTGCCCGAAACGCCGGGTGGTGCGAGCACCACCCCGCTCTCTCCCAATGTCGCGCCACCGGTGCTCGGCCCGCTCACCGGATCGCTCACGCATCCGAAGAGCCGCTGGGTGCCGGTCGACTGGTCCGAGCTGCCGGGCTTTGCGGACGATGCCACGCACGAAGGCTGGTCGGCGATGGTGTCGAACTGCGGCCGCCCCAACGCGGCTTTCGCGCCGCTCTGCCAGGATGTGCGCCGTCTTGCGATTGCCGATGAAGCGGTGCAGCGCCAGTGGATGATGCAGCGCCTGCAGCCGTACCGTGTCGAATCGCTCACGGGCCAGAACGACGGCCAGCTCACCAGCTACTACGAACCGATCTACGACGCCACCCGGCGGCCGACGGCGCAGTTCAACGTACCGCTCTATGCCGTGCCCGAAGGTCTGGCGCCACGCCGGACCTGGTTCACGCGCCAGCAGATCGAAACCCTGCCAGAGGCGCAAGCCGCGCTGCGCGGACGCGAGATTGCCTGGATGTCCGATCCGGTCGACGCCATGATGCTGCACATCCAGGGCTCCGGACGCTTGCGCATCACCGAGCCCGACGGCTCGCAGCGCGTGATCCGCGTGGCCTACGCCGCGACCAACGAGCAGCCCTATCGCAGCATCCAGGCCTGGCTCGTCGGCCAGGGCGCCGGCCGCGTCAGCCGCTGGCCGGACGACACCAAGGCCTGGGTGGCGCAAAACCCGCAGCGGGTCCAGCAGCTGATGTGGAGCAATCCGCGCTTCGTTTTCTTCCGCGAGGAATCGATCAGCGAAATCGATGCGTCTTCGGGTCCGCGCGGCGCGCAGGGCGTTCCGCTGACGGCCGGCCGCTCGATCGCCGTCGACCGGGACAGCATTCCGTACGGCACGCCGGTCTGGCTCGCCTCGCCGGGCCCGACGGTGCAGCTGCAGAAACTGGTGGTCGCGCAAGACACCGGCAGCGCCATCCTGGGGGCGGTGCGCGCCGATTATTTCGCCGGAACCGGCCTCGAAGCCGGCCGGCTAGCCGCAACGGTGAACCAGCCGCTGCGGCTGTGGGCTTTATGGCCCAAGTGATGAAGGTGCGACCGAGCGGGCCGCTTCAGCGCTTCGCCCTTCCCTCCAGTGTGCTGGTTGCCGTCCTTTTGCCTGCTTCCGGCCAGACGCCCTCCAAGCCCAGTATTTTCTGTAGCGCATCGTCGACTTCGAGCAGCGTGCGGTAGGACTGCAAGCTGCCGGGAATTCCCTTCACGCTGGAGAGTTCGCCGTGATCGATCTTGATCTCGAAGCCGTCGCCGGTGATGGTCAGCTCGTCCTTGGTGCCGCTGATGGTGGCCGGCTTGCCGTTGAGCATGAATTGCGCGCTGTAGACGCTGTGCGACTTGCCCGGATTCATCTGCATGAAAAGCGCCTGGATCTTCTTCGCTTCCGCATCTTGCGAGGCATGCACTGAGGTGCTGTGCGGCACCGGCGCGGTCTTGAGACGGACGGCGCCTTCACGAACGAAGCCGCGCGGCGTGACCGTTGTCGGAACGGCCTTCTTATCGGTGGGGGGACTTCTAAAACCCTGGACGGTTGAAATGTTCTGGACCATGCGTTTCTTTCACTATCTGTACGTGGGGGCGCTGAGCGTGTCGACAGAATCGCATGACTGCCGCCTCAATTCGTTAAGAATGTTCGGAAACTTCGGGCGCTTGTGAACAAGCAGTTGCAGACAAGCGGTTGCAAGGCGCTCAGCGCCTGACCACGTAGCGCCTCACCAAGGGCGGTCCGTCGCCGAGATGGAAAGCCAGGCGCCTCTCGCGCAGCGCCAGGTCGGCCGCCGTCGCGCGATGGAAGCGCCGCAAATGCCCGGTCCACGACTCGTCGATGATCTGCTCGACATAGCGGCCCGGTTCCGAGATGTCGTGCAGCAGCTCCCAGCCGATGGCGCCTTCGCCCAGCCGCGTGCGCCGCGTCTGCTGCATCACAAGCTGGAAAGCCGCGGCGCGGGACGGATCGATGAAATATTCGACCGTGATCACCAGGCGGCCTTCACCAGGCGGCGCGTGCAGCGGCGCATTGGCCCAGCCGGGGCCCGCCGGACTCACATCGTCATCGACACCGCCGTCCACCACGTAGCGCAAGGCCGCGCCCATCATCAGCACGCCGGTGACCGAGGCGATGAGCAAACTGGTCTGGAGCGAGCTCACGGTGGCGATGTGCCCCCACAGCGCGGCGCCGAAAGCGCTGGCGCCCATGATCGCCATCTGGAACATCGACATGCCGCGCGCGCGCACCCAGTCGGGCAAGGCGAGCTGCGCCGACACCGACAGCGAATTCGCCACCGTGATCCAGGCGGCGCCGCTGACGAACATCGCGGGCACCGCGATCCAGGTGTTGGGCGCGACCGCCATGACAGCCGTCGCCGCCGACTGCAGCAACGCGCCGCGCAGCACCAGCTGGTCGCGCACATAGGTCTGGCGCAGCCGCGGCATCACCAGCACCGCACCGATGGCGCCGGAGCCCATCGCCGCCAGCAGCAGCGTGAAGGTGCCGGCACCGCCGCCTTCGAGACCGCGCGCGAGCAGCGGCAGCAACGCGAGCAGCGCCGTGGAGTGCAGGAAGAAGATCGAGATCCGCACCATCACCGCACGCATGCGCAGCGACTGGCGCACGAACTGCACGCCGACGCGCATCGCGCTCACCAGCTTCTCGCGGCCCAGCGGATTGGGCGTCGGCTCGCGCCGCCAGCGCAGCACGATGAAGCCGGAGGCCACCGACATCACCGCGTTGAGCACGAAAACCCAGAGACTTCCCGCGCTGGCGATGAGCGCGCCTGCCACCAGCGGACCGATGATGCGCGACGCGTTCATCGCGATGCCGTTCAGGCCCAGCGCCGCTGGCAATTGCGGACGCGGCACCAGCTCCGGCACGATGGCCGCGAACACCGGCCAGCGCAACGCCAGCCCGATGCCGTTGGCGAAGGTCAGCGCGAGCAGTAGCGGCGCGCTCATCATGTCGAGCGCCACCGCCGCGCACAGCACGATCGCCACGCCGGCCAGCCAGAACTGCGTGGCCATCAGCCAGCGTCGGCGGTCGAGGATGTCGGCCAGCGCACCGCTGGGCAATCCGAGCAGGAACACCGGCAACGTCGAAGCCGACTGCACCAGCGCCACCCAGATCGGCGTGGTGGTCAGCGTGGTCATCATCCATGCGGCCGCCACGTCGTTCATCCACATGCAGACGTTCGCGAGCAGCCAGGTGCTCCACAGCATGCGGAAGACGGGAAGCTTCAGCGGGTCGAGCGGCCCGATGCGCGCGGACTTGGCGGCTGTCGGGGCGGCGAGGGATTCGGCGGGGGAAATGGGTGGCATCGGGTGGCCTATTGTGGCGTCGTGCGTCTTCGAAATGCCGTCCGGGTCACTTTCCGCGCAAATGCCCGAGCGGCAACGCCCGACTCGCCTTCACCTCGCCGAGCGAAAAGCTGGTGTGCAGATCTTTCACATTCGGCAGGTGCATCAGGCTGTTGAGCGCGAAGCGCGAGAAGCCGTCCAGGTCTTCCGCCACGACCTGGAGCTCGAACATGCCGGTGCCGCTGATGTAGTGGCACGAAATCACTTCGGGCATCTGGCGGATCGTTTCCTCCAGCTTGCGCGTCGCGTCGCCGGTGGCGCGGTCGGTGTCGAGCCGCACGAACGCCAGTACGCCGAGGCCGATCTTGCGGCGGTCGATTTCGGCGTGATAGCCCTTGATGAAACCGTTCTCTTCCAGCGCGCGCACGCGACGCCAGCACGGCGCCGCCGACAGGCCGACGCGCTGGGCAAGATCCGCGTTGGTGATGCGCCCGTCAACCTGCAGTTCATTCAGGATCGCGAGGTCGAACTTGTCAATGCTTTCCATAAACAGCCACTTGGAGAAAGATTCATTCTAAAAGCAGGGTTTCCCGGGCATTTTGAGCAAACACCTGTCGTCGACCCGGGCATACACTTTGCGATCAACATGAGGGTTCGACGCCCCACCCGGACAGAGAACCAAGCCAGGCCCACAAGGCCATGCCAACTGGAGACAACGACGATGAATGCCCCGCTGCCCGAGCACATCCGCAAAGCCCTCGAAACGGTCACGCTCGACGACAAATATTCGCTCGACTACGGGCGTGCCTTCATGAGCGGGGTCCAAGCCCTCGTCAAGCTGCCGATGCTGCAGCGCCTGCGCGACCAGCAGCAGGGCAAGAACACCGCGGGCTTCATCAGCGGCTATCGCGGCTCGCCGCTCGGCGGCTACGACCAGGCACTCTGGAAAGCCAGCAAATACCTCAAGGCGCAGAACATCGTGTTCCAGCCGGGCGTCAACGAAGAGTTGGCGGCCACCGCGCTATGGGGCACGCAGCAACTCGGCTTCTCGCCCAAAGGCACCAACAGGTTCGACGGCGTCTTCGGCATCTGGTACGGCAAGGGCCCCGGCGTGGACCGCTGCTCCGACGTCTTCAAGCATGCCAACATGGCGGGCACGACCGAATTCGGCGGCGTGATCGCGGTGGCCGGCGATGATCACATCTCGAAAAGCTCGACTGCCGCGCACCAGAGCGACCACATCTTCAAGGCCTGCGGAACGCCGGTTTTCTTCCCGACCGACGTGCAGGAAATCCT
>JAQGMX010000128.1 GCA_028292145.1 Variovorax sp. | reverse complement strand
GCAGCGATGTCCATGCCGGCAAAGGTCACGCCGAGCGCCGCGCGCTTGAGACGTTTGCCCCCACATTCGGCGCACACGCTGCCGGTCATGAAACGTGCGACGCGCTTCTTCATCAACGCACTCTGCGTCGTCGCGAACGTGTGCATCACGTACTTGCGGGCGCCGATGAAGGTGCCCTGATAGCTCGGCTCCGCCTTGCGGCGCAATGCGGCGCGCACCTCGGCCGGCGTGAAGCCGGCGTAGACGGGCGCGGTCGGCTGCTCGTCGGTGAAAAGAATCCAGTCGCGGGTCTTCTTGGGCAGGTCGCGCCACGGTATGTCGACATCGTGGCCAAGCGTGACGAGGATGTCGCGCAGGTTCTGACCTTGCCAGGCCGACGGCCATGCCGCAACGGCACGCTCGCGGATCGTAAGCGTGTCGTCCGGCACCATCGATCTCTCGGCCACTTCATAGACGTGGCCTAACCCATGACACACAGGGCACGCGCCCTGCACGGTGTTCGGAGAAAAATCTTCCGCGTAAAGCATCGGCTGCTGCTTCGGATAGTGACCGGCTCGCGAATAAAGCATCCGAATGAGGCTCGATAGCGTCGTCAGGCTGCCGACCGAAGAACGCGTGCCCGGCGTGCCTCGCGTCTGCTGGAGCGCGACGGCGGGTGGCAGGCCATCGATGCTGTCGATGTCGGGCACGCCGACCTGATCGATCAGCCGTCGGGCGTATGGCGCGACCGATTCGAAATACCGTCGCTGCGCTTCCGCATACAGCGTACCGAAGGCCAGCGACGACTTGCCTGAGCCTGAGACGCCTGTGAACACCACCAGCGCGTCGCGCGGGATGTCGACGTCGACGTTTTTCAGGTTGTGTTCACGCGCCCCACGGACCCGGACGAAGCCGTCGCGGCTCAAGACCTCGCGTGCGCAGCGTCGCGCAGTGCCTTGATCTCGTCATGGTTGCGCTGGGCGCCCTGCATCTGCTGCTGGACCACGCTGCGCACGTCGCCCGGAAGCTGCTGCTTCAGCGCCTTGCGGTAGCGCGCCAGCGAGGCGTCTTCGCCGCGCTCGGCTTCGTCGAGGATCGAGCTCTCGCTGTTGGCGCCGACGGCGTCCTTGACCTTGACCCAGCCGCGATGCAGCGCGCCGGTCGTCGTACCGCCTTCGGCCGGTTCGCCCCCATAGGCAACGATCAATGGGACGAGTTCGGCTGCCGCATCGCGGCAACTGTCGGCCCGCGCGCTGAAAACCTGCTTGAGGCTGACGGATTCGACCGCTTCGGCGCTGGCGCGGAAGCCGTATTCGCCGTCGCGGGCGTTCTCCAACAGGTCATTGAGAACGTCGGCGACTTCGTCGTTCGCCAACGGTTCGTCGGAGATTTCATCGTCAGTCGCGTCGAGATTCGATGCGCTGAAATAGGTCCGGTCTGCGCGATACCAAGCCGCACGCGTCGCATCCCGCGCTTCGGTCCATTCGAGTGAGGAGTTGCCGCGATAGGTGGCCCACTCGCGCTCGAGGTGCGGCTCGGCTGCATCGAATTCGTCGGTACGGTTGGCGCGACCCGACCAGCCCAGCGCGTAGGCGGGGCCGTAATCGTCGTAGCTGCGACCGGGCTCGACGTACTGCTCTTTGGCGTAGTTGTCGCGCCAGTAAGCGTCTTCCGCTGTCGGATTCACCTGCTCGGCCACGATCTTCCCGCTCATGCCGCCCACGATGGCACCAGCCACCATGCCGGCCAGCGCGCCGGGAGGCCCGCCCATCGCGCCAAATGCAGCGCCTGCGAGCGCACCGCTGGCAGAGCCCACGCCGGTGCCGACCGGATGGGAGCCGGGCGCGCCGGTGATCGGGTCGCGGTTCAGATCGGCGGCGTCGCTGCCATGGGAGAGGTTGTCTTTTTCGTTGACCATGCGGTGTGCTCCTTCAAGGTTGTCCAGATGACTTCCCTGTGTGAAGCAACACGCGGCATGAAGGGGTCATCCCTGCCCTACGTCCCCTGTAGGGCTCGGCCTGCGCTTATTGCAGGAAGGCGGGCTTGGCGTAGCCCTGGAACTTGCTGTCCACCACCGCCTTGTATTCCTTCGACTTGAACGCTTCGGTCAGGTCCTTGGCCCACGGCGAATCCTTGTCGCCACGCTTGACGGCGACGACGTTCAGGTAATGGTCCGGTGTCTTTTCCAGAGCGATGGCTTCGGTCAGCTTGAGGCCGGAAGAGATCGCGAAGTTGCCGGTGATGATCGCGAAATCCGTATCGCCGATCGAGCGCGGCAGTTGCGCGGCTTCGAGCGGGATGAATTTCAGCTTGCGCGGGTTCTCGCCGATGTCCTTTTCCGACGCACGCAGCGCGTCGATCCCCGGCTTGAGCGTCACCAGCTTGTTCTGTTCCAGCAGGGTCAGTGCGCGGGCCAGATTGCTCGGGTCGTTCGGCAGCGTCACGCGGTCGCCGTCCTTGGCTTCGGCGAGCGACTTGCGGTTCTTCGAATACACGCCGAGCGGCGCGATCGGGCCTTGAACCAGTTCCACCAGATCCAGCTTCTGGTCGACGGCGAACTTCTGCAGATACACGCGGTGCTGGAAGAAGTTGGCGTCGAGCGAACCCTGTGCCAACGCCAGGTTGGGCTGGACGTAGTCGTTGAACTCGACCAGCTTGACCTTGTAGCCCTTCTTTTCGAGGATCGGCACGATACCGAGTTTGAGCTGGTCGATGTTCGAGCCGGCCGTGCCGCCGATGACGAGGTCTTTCTTGGCGGCCTGGGCCTGGGCGTCGAGCGACAGCGCGCCCATCGAGAGCGCGGCGATCGACAGGGCGAGGAAGGAACGGCGGAGTGCGGAAGTTTTCATGCAGACAGTACTCAAGTAGAAAAACGATGTATCCCGGCCAGAGATACCGCGGAACCGGCTTCGCCGGGCCGCCGGTATCGCCCCCGGCAGGGGGTGGGCGGACGACACGAAGTGCGTCCAACCTGGGGGCGAGCAACAGCGCTAGCGCTTGTCGAGACGGCGTGCGGTCGTGTTGCCGACGAACTGGATCAGCTGCACCAGCGCCACCAGCAGCACGACGGTGAACACCATCACGTCGGTCTGGAAACGGTAATAGCCGTAGCGGATGGCCAGGTCGCCGATGCCGCCGCCGCCCACCACGCCGGCGATTGCCGAGTAAGAGAGGAAGCTCACCGCCAGCACGGTCAGCGCCAGCACCAGACCCGAGCGGGCCTCGACCACCAGCACACGCCAGACGATCTGGAGCTCCGACGCGCCCATCGCATGCGCGGCTTCGATGACGCCGCGCGGGACTTCGCGCAGGCACTGATCGACCAACCGCGCGAAATACGGAATCGCGGCGATCGACAGCGGCACGGATGCCGCCAGCGGGCCGATGGACGTCCCGGCGATCACCCGCGTGAACGGCACCAGCGCGACCAGCAGGATGATGAAAGGGAACGAACGGACCGTGTTCACCAGCCAGTTGATGATGACGAAAGCCGGCTTGTTCTGAAGCGACTGGCTCGGCCCGAGCAGGAACAGCAGCACGCCGAGCGGTCCGCCGATCAGCACTGCTGCAGTCAGGCCGATGCCCAGCATCATGAACGTCTGCGCCGTGGCGAGCCCGAGTTCGGGAAGGATGGCGGCAATGTTCTCAGGCATGGACGGCCTCCTTTTCGATTTCCAGGGCTTCACGTGCCTGACTTGCTTCACGTGCTTCACGGTCGTCGCGCTCGCGACGGCGCACCAGCGCATCGATCTCGCGCCCCAGCGACGTCAGGCGCGGCACCAGCGGCGCATCGTCGACGGCAAACTGCTCGATCAGCCGGCCTTTCTCAAGAATGGCGACCTGGCGGCACAGCACCTCGACCACCGACAGCTCGTGCGTCACGATGACGATAGTCACGCCGATCTTCTCGTTGATCTCGCGCAGCGTTTCCAGCAGCGAGCGCGTGGTTTCGCTGTCGAGCGCCGAGGTCGGCTCGTCGCACAGCAGCACCTGCGGACGCGGTGCCAGCGCACGCGCGATGGCCACGCGCTGCTTCTGCCCGCCCGAGAGTTGCGCCGGGTAGGTGTCGATCTTCTCGGCGAGCCCCACCAGCGCCAGACATTCGCGCACGCGGGCATCGATCTCGGCGCGCGAATGGCGGCCGTGGATCTTGAGCGGGAACGCGACGTTGTCGAACACCGTTGCGTTCTGCAGCAGGTTGAACTGCTGAAAGATCATGCCGATCTGCTGGCGCGTGTCGCGCAATTCGCGGCGCGACAGCATCGTCAGGTCGCGCCCGCCGACGAATACCTTGCCGGCGTCCGGGCGCTCCAGCAGGTTGATCAGGCGCAGCAGCGTCGACTTGCCGGCGCCGCTCTTGCCGATCAGGCCGAAGACTTCGCCCGCCGGAATGTCGAGGGTGAGCGAATGGACGGCGTCGAAGATTTCGCCGTTGGGCAACGCGAAGGATTTCTGGACACCTTCGAGATGAATGAGGGAAGCGTTGGGAGTAGCCATCGGAATCGCAAAAGGGCCGAACAAGCGCTGAGAGCGCTTCCGACCGGCAAAGCTGGCGAGTATGCAAAAGATTGTTCAGAAACAGAACGACTTAATTTCCATCTCTTTATGCATTTCGGTGTCTATAGAAATAGGAGTCCATGCATTCCGTGGCATTTCTTCAGCGCTGCGCGCGACTGAATAGGCATTACCCAACGCTGCTCCAAACACAGCGCTGACACTTTCGTTTACACGTGTGCTGCACCGATACGTTGATAGAACGTTTCGTTACTGTCGATAGTCGCTTCGTTCCCAGGCGCTTTGGCGGTTGATCTGCCCTCTGACACTTCCCTTCGATTCCAAGGTGCGAATCGCAGGAGTGGACCCATGATCAATCTGAAAAAGCAGCCGGACACCGTCCGTTCAAGCCCCCGAAGCCGCCGCGGCCTCGTGTGGTGGCTCTTGGCGGCGTTGGCGATTCCGATGACGTTCGTCGGACCACCGGCACGCGCTCAACAACCGGAGGTCGCGCCCATCGCGAGGACCGCCGGTGCGCCCGCCAAGGAACTCGTCGAAGCAAGTCTTCGGCAATTCATCGTGGTGACCGGCGCCGACGGCAAGGAGGAATTCAAGGAGGCCGACAGCGTCCGGCCCGGCGACATCCTCGAATACCGCGTGCGTTATGCCAATCGCAGCGGCAAGAACGTGAGCAATTTCACCGCCACGCTCCCGTTGCCCGAACAGCTCGAATACGTGCCGAAGAGCGCCGCCCCCGGCGCCAACCTGGTCCAGGCCGCCACTGCCGACAGCAAATATGCAGCGGAGCCGCTGATGCGCACCGCGCCGGGCAAAAAGGCAGAGCCCGTCCCTTACGCCGAATACCGGTCGCTGCGCTGGAACCTCGGGCAATTGCCTGCGGACGCGGTCACCGAAGTCGCTGCGCGCGCCCGTGTGGTGTTGCCCGCCCAGCCGCAAACCGTGTCGAACGCGTCGCAGGCACCTCCAGTCCGGGTTGTCTGGATGTCGCCGGCAGCGGCCGTCGTGAAGCCTTGAGGGAGGGCGATGTCCGTTTCCATGATTTCCGTCTATCGGACCTTCGCAACTGCGTCGGCGAGATAGGCGGCTTTTTTTTAGTCAAGAGGAGAAGTCGATGAAGATCAATTCGCCAATCCGTCCGACCGACGTCGGGCGCTGGGCGGTGCTGAAGGCGGTCGTGGCTGTCGTGTCCGGGGGCGTACTGCTTACCCAGATCGCGCTGGCCGCCGTACCGGCCGCAGGCACCAACATCACCAATCAGGCAACCGCCACGTACCTGGACGGCAGCGGCACCTCGCAGCTCGCGACGTCCAACACCGTCACCACGGTGGTCCAGCAGGTAGGCGCCTATACCGTGACGCCGACCAGCAACTCCAAGAGCGCCGCAGCCGGCGCCACGGTCTACACCCCTTACGTGCTGACCAATACCGGCAACGGCACCGACAATTTCATCGTTTCGTCCAAGGAAGCAGCCGGCGGCGCCGACTTCTCGCGCATCGAGGTCTACCTCGACACCGACGAAAACGGTCAGCCCGACAGCACGACACCGCTCTGCACTTCCGCCACACCCGGCGCAACCTGCTCGATTCCGGCGCAAACACTGCCCGCCGGCGGCAAGTTCTCGTTCGTCGTGGCCTATCAGATCCCGACCACCGCGACGCCCGGCACCTGGGGCGGCGGTATCAACACGGCCACAGTGACCGTCGCACCGGTCGCAAGCGCGCTGGTCTACGCCACGCCGTCGACCACCGCGACCGACACCGTCAACCTGGTGACCACCGCAGCGTTCTCGGTCAGCAAGTCGATCGGCGCACCTTCGGTCGCAGCCACGTCGGCAGCGCCGAACCCCGGCGCGTGGCCCACGCCGTCGAGCGGCCAGCGCGGCACCGTGACCACCTACACCATCAACTACACCAACAACGGTGCTGTGGCTGGCAATCTGTACCTGCGCGATGCGCTTCCGAGCGGCTTCACCTACCAGGCCGGAACGGCGGTCTGGAGTTCCAACGGCGGCAATGCGCTGACCGAGGCTGCAGGCGGCGACACCAACATCGAATTCGAGGCGGCAACCGGCGTCATCCAGGCATTGGTGCCTGCGGTGAACCCGGGCGTGGCCGGCACCCTGAGCTTCAAGGTCGCCGTGTCCGCGACGGCTTTGATCGGTACGGTCGACACCACCAACCAGGCGACGTACAGCGCCGTCGGTTGCCCGGCCATCACGACGATCGCCGCGGCAGG
>JAQGMX010000157.1 GCA_028292145.1 Variovorax sp. | reverse complement strand
GCCGTAGCTCGCGTCGGTGCGCCAGTCGCCATGCGCATCGAGCTGCTGGTAGCCGACCACGTCGCGCGACACGAATCGTGCCGATGCGGAGCGCTCGTCGATCAGGTTGCGCTCGCCGACCCAGCGGCCGAAGGCGGCGGCGGTCTGCGGGACACGGGTCGCGGCGGTGCCCAGATCCCGACCGGAGACGGTGATCTGCTGGCGCGGGCCGAGTGGCAGCGGCGCGCCGTTCTCGCCGTAGACCGTCGCGCTGCCGACCGCGACCGCGACGCGCGTGGTTCCGGCGGCCGGATCGGCGTCGACGCGGTAATCGCCGGGCGCCAGCATCACCAACGCCAGATTGCCGGTGTCTACCTCGAAGCGCTGGCCGTCCAGGTCGTCGCGGATGTGCAGATCAAGACTGCCCTGCATCAGCGTGAGCTGGACGGTACTGTCGTCGATCTGCGTGAATTCGAGGCTGGACCGGGCGTCGGTGCGCACGGCGGTCGAGCCGATGAAGACCTCGGCGCGCGAATCGCGATCGGTCCAGAGGCGGTCGCCGCTGGTGATCGGGCGATTGGGCACGACGTCGTACCAGCTGTCGTCGCCGGCCGGCGAGAAGCTGACGGTGCCATCGTGGGCGTTCAGCCGCGCGATGCGGGCCGGCGGATCCTGCGAAGGCTGCTGGGCAGCAGCCGGGAGGGCGATTGCGAAGATCGCGGCAAAGGCGGCAGCCAAAGCCAGGGCGACAGACGAGGCGAAAGAGCGTGGCATGGATGTCTCTCAGGTGCGGAGCGTTGGGCTCATTGGCTCACAACGCCCCGACTGTCGCTTCCGCCGTCAACCAGGCGTGCGGTTCTTGTCTTAATTTTTCCGCGGATGCGCCAGGAAGAACCGCAGCATCTCCGCGCTGGCGTCGACGCCGCGTGCATCGGTGTAGCTGCCGCGGGCGCTGCCGCCCGACCAGGCGTGGCCGGCGCCGTGCAGCATCCAGAGTTCGACGGCGGTGCTGCCGTCGGCGCGCGGGTAGTCGGTGCGCGCGTAGCCCTGGCCGCGCGGGGACGTGCCGCTGGATGCGTGCGGCGACGGGTTTGCGTTCGCTCCGTTCGATCCGCCCGATCCGTTCAGGGCCGCATTCACGACCGCCTTGGCGTTGACCGGGTTCACCGTGCTGTCGGCGTCGCCGTGGAAGACGATGACCGGCGCTGCGGAGGCGCTTGGCGCGCCGCCGGATGGCCCGGCCTTGCCGCCGCTGCGCATCGCCGCCAGCGCCGAGACCACGTCGCTTGCAGACCCCGCAGCCAGCCCGGAATGCACGCCGACGGCCGCGAACACGTCCGGATAGGTCTGCCCGAGGATGTCCGCCATCGCGCCGCCGGCCGACAGACCCGCCGCGTAGATGCGCGCGCTGTCGACGTTTTCCGCTGCGGCGACGTGCTGCGTCAGCGCCGCCAGAAGCGCTGGCTCGCCGCGACCGCGTTTCTGGTGCTGCGGCTTGAACCAGTTCCAGCATTTCTGGGAATTGGCATGCGCGGTCTGCGCGGGGTAAACGACGACGAAGCCTTCGCGGCGCGCCAGATCGTTCATGCGCGTGCCGGCGGCGAAATCGTCCGGGTTCTGCGTGCAGCCGTGGAGCATGAGGATCAGCGGACGCGGCGCGGGCACGCTGCCGGCCAAATGCGGCGGCACGTACAGCTTGTAGGCGAGGGTGCGGCCCTGGTGGCTGAAACTGCCGTCGGTCCAGCGCTCGGGCACGGCTTCGGCGGATCGGGATGCGGGATTCGGCTCGGGAGCGGCTTTGGCGGTGGGCTCGGCGGCGGGTGCCGGGGTGTCGTCGATCACGCGGACGTGGCCTTCGATGACGATGCTTTCGTTGTCGTGACGGCGCTGGTCGGCCGAGCGAGCGAAAGGCGAGGGCGACGGCGAGGATGCCGGAGCCGGTTTCGCCTGCGTTTCTTCGGCGGCGTAGCGGTCCGGATTCAGCGCGCGCTGGATCGCGTCCGTCGCCGCCTGCAGGTTGCCGCCCTGTGTGAGCTTGGAAGCCCGGGACATCAGTTGCTGGAACAAGGGGTTCATGTCGAACTTTCTGTGGGATGGCGGGATTCAGCGGAGCCGGTCTGCCAGCGCTGCCTTGACGGCCGGGCTGGCATGCAATGCGCCGAGAACGGTGATGGATGCGATGGCCGCCTGCGCGAGTTCGGGGCTCACGTCGGCGGCGATGGTGGCGAGGCCGAGCACCCGGATCTCCAGCGGCTGGCCGCTGCGGCGGACGGCTTCGAGGTCGGCGACGGTGAACTGCTGCAACCCGAGGACCAGCATCTTGCGAGCGACGACCTGCTTGACGGTGTCGCCGTGCACCCCGAGCTGGTTGCGGATGGCGGTGCGGATGAAGTCGGTGCGGTTCGAATAGAAGCCCTCCGACACCAGCAGATCGACCTGCCCGAGGTCGACGTAGCCGAGGTTGATGGTGATCTTCTCGGCGTCGGAGGGCTTGAGCCGTGTTGGGAGGGGTGTGATGTTCGATGCCATGATTGAATGCTACCACCATCCGTATGGATGTCGTGGGGATGTTTATAGGATGGTATTTTGGAAGAAGGGACTTTCTTGTCGTTAGAACGGCAAAATCCGTTCTCAGACTTTTCAAGGAATGCATCCAATGACCGACGCCCACGTTTCTCCCGCTTCCGTGAACGCCGACGTTCAGCCCGCGACCGGTTATGCCGGAGACATTTCGCCCGCGCTGGCGGCGCAATGGGTGGCCGAAGGGAAGGCAGTGCTGATCGATGTCCGCACCGATGCCGAGCGGGAATGGGTCGGCTTCGTGCCGGGCGCTGTGCCGCTGGCGTGGAAGCAGTGGCCCGGCATGGCGATGAACCCGTCATTCAACGCCGGGTTGCGGGCGGCGGTGCCGGCGGGCGGCAAGGCGGTGCTGCTGTGCCGCAGCGGCGTGCGCTCCGTCGCGGCGGCCCAACGGGCGACCGAGCTGGGCATCGAGGCCTACAACATCCTCGAAGGATTCGAAGGCAATCCGGATGCCGAGGGGCATCGCGGCCAGACCGGCGGCTGGCGTCTGCGCGGTCTGCCCTGGAAGCAGAATTGAAAAAGCCCGCCGTGTGACGGGCGGGCTTTGAGGCTTCCGGGTGAAGCTTCCGGGTGGTTTACAGCGCCGGGATGCGCAGCTTCTGGCCTGGGTAGATTTTGTCGGGGCTCGTCAGCATCGGCTTGTTGGCTTCAAAGATCGCGTTGTACTTGTTGGCGTCGCCGTAGTACTTCTTCGAGATGGCCGACAGCGTGTCGCCGCGCACCACGTCGTGGTACTGGGCCGGGGCTGCGGCTGGCGCTTCGAGGTTGTTGTCGACGCTGGTCACGTTGGCCACGTTGCCGGCGGCGAGGCTGGCCTTTTCGCTGGCTTCCTGCGAAGGCGCGCTGCCCGCGAGCGTCACGACGCCGGTGTCGGCCGCGTAGGTGACCTGCAGGCCGGTAAGCCCGAGGTTCTGCGTCTCGATGTATGTCTTGATGGCGGCTGCGGCCGCAGCATTGACATCGGTGCCGCCGCCAGCGGCGACAGGCGCTTCGGATGCGTGCGCAGACGAACCACCGAACAGCTTTTCTCCGGCTTCCTTGATAAAACTCAGCAGACCCATGATTTTTCTCCTTGTGTTGGTCGACAAATGTCGGACCGCCACTTTAAGGGCGGAAAGCGCGCAGATCACGTAGGCGACAGGCCCGTCCGTCGACGCATTGGTCTGGTGCAATGTTCGGCAACAAAGTAGCAATAATCCGCCGCATGACATTCCTCGCGCTCGACATCGGCAACACCCGTCTCAAGTGGGC
>JAQGMX010000138.1 GCA_028292145.1 Variovorax sp. | reverse complement strand
TCGTTCTCGATCACCGCGATCTTCTGGCCGTGCGCCTCGGTCAGGATGCGCTTGAGGAGGGTCGTCTTTCCGGAGCCGAGGAAGCCGGTGAGGATGGTGGCGGGGATGAGAGCCATGAAACTGCCTTTGTCGGGAACGCAAGATAACCAGTCAGTTTATCCAATCGACATTGGTCCGGCAGTGTGCAGGGACGGCCTTTTCATTTGTCTTCCCGCGCCTTCGCCCGCGGATGCGCCGCGTCGTAGGCTTTCGCCAGATGCTGGAAATCCAGCCGCGTATAGACCTGCGTCGTCTTGATGCTGGCGTGGCCGAGCAATTCCTGCACGCCGCGCAGGTCGCTGCTCGACTGCAGCAGGTGGCTGGCGAACGAGTGGCGCAGCATGTGCGGGTGCACCGGCGTGCCGAGGCCGGCTTTCAGACTGCGCGACTTGAGGCGGCTCCACACCGATTGCGCTGAAAAGCGATTTCCGTTGCGGCCGATGAACAGTGCCGCCGCCCCGGCCGGATCGCGCAGCATTGCCGCCGGCAGCGCCTTGCAATCCGCTCGTACCGCAAGCCAAGCACGCAACGCCTCGGCCGCTTTCGCGCCGATCGGGACGCTGCGCCGTTTGCCACCCTTGCCCAATACGTGCGCATCGAAGGATTCCAGGTCGATCCAGCCGGCGGCATCCTTTCCTGCCTGCGCATCAAGTCCGACCAGCTCGCTCACCCGCAGCCCGCAACCGTAGAGCATTTCGACGATCGCGCAGTCGCGCGCCTCGGTCCACGGATCGGACTCCGGGTCGTGCATTTCGGCCAGTCGCACCGCGTCGTCGACCGGCAGCGCCTTGGGCAGCGGTCGACCGGCTTTAGGCGCCCGGACATCCTGTACCGGATTGGCGGGCACAAGCTTTTGTTGACCGAGCCATCGATAAAAACTTCGCCAGCACGACAGCACCAGCGCGATGCCCGAAGGCTCCCGTCCGGCCGAATGCATGCGCGCCATCCAGCGGCGGATGTGCGCAGCCTGCACCTTTTCGAGCGCGAGTTCCGCCTCGGTAGCCCTTTCGAGCAGCACGCCCAGATGCTCGGCATAAAGATCGACCGTGCGCACGGCAAGCCGGCGCTCCACGCGGACGTACGCCAGATAACGGTCGATCAGCGCACGATCGGCTTCGACATCGGCCATAAGCAAATCATTCCGACGACGGACGCAGTCGCGATAAAGCGCCGGATGCCAGTTCGGCGATCCGCTCGAGGAAATCGGTGCCCATTTCGGCGTTGAACCGCTGCGCATCGGGCGACGCCAGCACCAACAGGCCGAAGGCCGGCGCGTCCGGCGCCGGGCGCAGCGGCACCAGCGCGATCGAAATCGCCGTGCGGTCGTCGGCCAACCAGGTCGTCGCCTCGAAACCCGAATTCGGGCCGCAATACGGCACCGTCAGCGAGTTGGCGAACTCCTTCACGTCTTCGCTGACCCAATGCGCATACGGCTCTTTCCAGTAATCCTTGTCGCAGTCCCACAGACGGATGGCGGTTTGCGGCACCGAAAACAGCAATTGCAGGTCCGACGTGATCTGCAGCGGCAGCCCGCGCGGATCGCGCGTGGTGAGCAGATTGCACATCCAGCGATGCATGCGGTCGGTGGTGGCGACGTTTTCGGTGCCGTGCCGCATCATGTCCATGACGCGGTGCTCCAGCGCCTTGATCTTCTCCCGCAGCATGTCGGCCTGCCGTTCCTGCAGGCTCACGGCGCGGTTGCCGTGCGGACTGGTGAGCTGTACCTGCGCGAGCAGTTGGGCATGGCGCTCGAAGAAATCCGGCGTGTTCGCCAGGTAGTCGGCGATGTCGTCTTCGGTGATCGGATGCAGGGCAGCGGCGTCGTGGATGGATTTCATAGCAATTTCATGAGAGATCGGGTACCTCGATGTCGCCTTCGAACACGGTGAGTGCGGGCCCGGTCATGAAGACCGGCTGGCCGAGGCCGGCCCACGCGATGGTGAGGATGCCGCCGCGCGTCTCGACATCGACGCTCGCGTCGAGCAGGCCGAGCCGGATGCCCGCCACGACAGCGGCGCAGGCGCCCGTGCCGCAGGCCAGCGTCTCGCCGGCGCCGCGCTCGTATACGCGCAGCCGAACGTGCGTGCGGTCGACGATCTGCAGGAAGCCGGCGTTGACGCGCTGCGGAAACCGCGGATGGTGCTCGATCAGCGGCCCCTGGATCTCGACCGGCGCGGTTTCGATGTCATCGACGATCTGCACCGCGTGCGGATTGCCCATCGACAGGATCGCCAGCGGCACGATCGGGCCGTCGGCGTGCGTCGAGAGCGCGAGGTGCCATGTTTCCCAGCCGCCGTCGGCCTGCGGATCGAGCCCGGCCCGGTCGAACGGCACGTTCTTGGGTTCGAACACCGGCAGACCCATGTCGACGGTGATGCGGCCGTCTTCGGCCATGCGCGGCTCGATCACGCCGGAGAGCGTCTGGACGCGCACGGCGTCCTTGATCGTCAGCTTGTGTTCGCGCACATAGCGCAGGAAACATCGCGCGCCGTTGCCGCACTGCTCGACCTCGCCGCCGTCGCCGTTGTGGATCAGGTACTGGAAGTCGATGCCCTCGGCCGGCGACGGGCGCACGGTGAGGATCTGATCGGCACCGACGCCGAAATGGCGGTCGGCGATAAATTGGTATTGGGCCTTGGTCAGGCCCAGCGGCGCTCGGGTTTCGTCGAGGACGACGAAGTCGTTGCCCGCGCCCTGCATCTTGGTGAATCGGATTCGCATCGTCGGATTATGGGTTGCAGGTTTCGGCGGCGGCGCTACGGGTAATCCAGCCTTGCCGCAAGGAAATCCAGGAAACACGCGATCCGCGCTGCCAACTGCGTGTTGCGGTAGTACACGGCATTGATCGGCTGGCGCACATCAACGGTTTCTTTCACCAGCAGCTGCACCAGATCGCCGCGCTCCCGGTCGGCCGCCGTCATGAAATCCGACAGACATGCGATGCCCGATCCCTGCAGCGCGAGCTGGCGCAGCGTCTCGCCGCTGGACGCGGAAATGGTCGGCGCGATCGGCCATTCGTCGCCATGCGCGCCGCGCAACGGCCAGCGGTTGAGTGATTCGGGCTGGGTGAAGCCGAGCAGCGCATGACCAGCCAAGTCGGCCGCGCTTTTCGGCCTGCCGCGCGCGGCGATGTAGGGAGGGCTGGCGACGAGACGGAGCCGGCTGGTTGCCAGCGGCCGCGCGTGCAGCGTCGAATCGCGCAGCGTACCGATGCGGATCGCGACGTCGGTGCTGCGCTCCAGGAGGTCGATATTGAGTTCGTCGGTGTCGAGCGCCAGCGCGATCTGCGGATACGCCAGCCGAAACTCGGGCACCAGCGGCACGACGGCGTAAAGCATGAATGGCGTCGCGGCGTTGACGCGCAGACGCCCGGCCGGCAACTCGCGTCGTGAGGCCATCTGCGCTTCGGCATCGTCGATGGCCGCAAGAATCGACCGCGCATGAGCGAGGAAGGTGGCGCCCTCCTCCGTCAGCGCGATACGGCGGGTGGTGCGCTGCATCAGCGTGGTGCCAAGCTTGCGCTCCAGCCGGCCCAGCGCGCGGCTAATGCCGGAGACGGTCTGGCCGAGGCGGTCGGCGGCGGCGGTGATGGAGCCGGCGTCTGCGACGGTGGCGAAGGCCTGGAGTTCTTCGAAGGTGGTTTTTATGCGGCCTCCGATTGTTGATCTATGCACAAGAATGTTTCGCCGAATATGCACTTTTTCTGCAACAGCGATCGCTCCAGACTCGCGGCATCCACAGGATTTGAGGAATCTTCCATGCCCATTGCTTTGCTCGCGCTGACGCTCAGCGCATTCGCCATCGGTACGACCGAGTTCGTGATCGTCGGCCTTTTACCCACCGTCGCGGCCGATCTCGGCATCGGCCTGCCCTCCGCCGGCCTGCTGGTCAGCCTCTATGCGCTCGGCGTCGCAGTCGGGGCGCCGGTGCTGACCGCGCTGACCGGCAAGGTGCCGCGCAAGGCCTTGCTGCTCGGCTTGATGGCGCTGTTCACCGCAGGCAATCTGCTGGCGTGGAAAGCGCCGACCTACGAATCGCTGGTAGCGGCACGCATCCTGACCGGGC
>JAQGMX010000134.1 GCA_028292145.1 Variovorax sp. | reverse complement strand
ACTCGATGACCGACGGCGCCGGCACGCAGCAGGCGGCGCGCGGCGGATCGAACGTCGCGGCTTTTTCGTCGTCGGTGAAGCTGCCGGGCCGGTGGATGATCCAGACGTGGTCGCGCTTGTCGACCGCGACGCCGGCGACCGCGCCGATCTGCCATTTGTCTGGCAGCGTCTTCGGCCAGTAAGGATCGACGGCATAGCGCGTGGCCGCGGGGCCGCTTCCCATCGACGAGCAGGCCGTCAGCACGACGGTTGCCAGCCCGACCAGTCCTCTCAACCAAGTGTTGCGTATCTCGAACATGCCTGTCTCCTTCTCTTGTCATTTTTGGAGAGACATTTCTACCGCCGTATCGGCCGTTCCGCATCGTCGGTAACAGCTACGGGAGTTCCCGCGGTTTCCTCATCGCTCTTAGCACCGCCCGCACCGGGGATGCGTCGGCCGTCGTCAGCTTCAGCGGCAGCGCGATGAGCTCGTAATCGCCCTCGGGCACGGCATCGAGCACCAGGTTTTCCAGCACGCGGATGTCCAGCCGCCGGATGACCTGGTGGCTTTCGAGCGTCAGGCCGTCGGCCGGATCGATGCTCGCGGTGTCGATTCCGATCAGCACGACGCCGCGTTCGGCCAGCCGTTCGATGGTGGCCGGCGCAAAGGCGACGAGGTCCGGGTCCCAGCGGTCGACCGATGCCCGCTCGCTCGTGCGGACCAGCACACGCGGCGGCAATCGGTCGAGCGCATGCGCGAGATGCGTCCATTCGACCAGCGGACCGCAGCCGATGGCATGAATCACGCGACACGGGCCGAGGAAGGGCGTCAAATCGACTTCGCCGATGGCTGCGCCTTCAGCGTCGTAATGCAGCGGCGCGTCGGCGTGTGCGCCGATGTGCGGCGACATCGTGATTTCGCCGACATTGGCTGCGCCGTCCGGCCCGATCGTTGCGATCCAGCGCTGTCGATAGGGCGTGTCGCCAGGGAAAACCGCTGTTTCGGTGTTGATGGGCGGTGAAATATCCCAGAGCCTCACGAGAAATACCTCGGCTTTGTTGAGTTATGTGCACATTTGCGCGGCGCGACTGCGCTAGCCTGTTCACCGTGATTTACGGCCGTGAATCGGATCGTACTTTTATTTAACAATCAGACCGGCAGGGATCAAATGAACGGAATCAAAAGCGGCGCCAGCCACCGCATGACCGAAGCGCCGCAGCCACGTGACAGCGCCATCGGGCTCGCACCTCGCGAACCGGTTTCGTTCAAGCGCGCTCCCCTCGGGATCACCGGCCACCCACCATCGGCCGTGAAGCTCTCGGGTCCGAAGGCCGTCGCCGCGGCATTGATGTCGCGCTGCACCGCGTGTCGTGCCGACCTGCAGGCGCAGGGCGTGAAAAATCCCGAGTTTCTCGGCCGAGACGGCAACGCATCGGTTTTCTTCAATCCGGAGCGTGTGGAAGTCTGCGTTCAGACCGGGATGGACGTCTGCACCGTGAAATCGGACAGCCGCGTGTTCCTGAACGGCGATCTGCTGGAACGCCATCAGCCGGGCTTTCTGCACATGCAGCGGAGCCTCGCCGATCTGGGCGTGAAGATCGCGACCGGCGGGCTGGACCGCAAGGGCGCAGCCGGAAGCGGCGCTTCGACACCGCCTCCTTGGGACAACAAATCAGAGGGTCATGTCAACTACGTGCTCTGAATTTCAGATCCTGCCGATCAGCAGGAATTCCATCAGCGCCTTCTGCGCGTGCATGCGGTTTTCGGCTTCGTCCCAGACCACCGATTGCGGGCCGTCGATCACGTCGGCTTCGACTTCCTCGCCGCGATGCGCCGGCAGGCAGTGCATGAACAGCGCATCGGGCTGGGCGATGCGCATCATGTCGGTGTCGACGCACCAGTCGGCGAAGGCGGCGCGGCGGGCTTCGTTCTCGGCCTCGTAGCCCATGCTGGTCCAGACGTCGGTGGTCACCAGATCGGCGCCGCGGCAGGCTTCCATCGGGTCCTTGAAGACCTTGTAGCTGTCCGACGAGCGCAGGCCGGCGATCGACTGGTCGACCTCATAGCCGCTCGGCGTGCTCACATGCACCTTGAAGCCGAGGATCTCGCTGGCCTGCAACCAGGTGTTGGCCATGTTGTTGCCGTCGCCGACCCAGGCCACGGTCTTGCCCTGGATCGATCCGCGGTGCTCGATGTACGTGAAGATGTCGGCCAGGATCTGGCAGGGGTGGAATTCGTTCGTCAGCCCGTTGATGACCGGAACGCGCGAATTGGCAGCAAAAGCTTCGATCTTCTGCTGCCCGAAGGTGCGAATCATCACGATGTCGACCATGCGGCTGATGACCTTCGCGCTGTCCTCGATCGGTTCGGCGCGGCCCAGCTGGCTGTCGCCGGTGGTGAGGTTCACGACCGAACCGCCCAGCTGGTACATGCCGGCCTCGAAACTCACGCGGGTGCGGGTCGAGGCCTTCTCGAAGATCATCGCCATCGTCCGGTCGACGAGCGGCTGATGGCGCTCGTACGACTTGAACTTCTTCTTGATCAGCGCGGCGCGCTCGAAGAGATAGGCGTAGTCGTCGGCGCTGAAGTCGGCGAACTGCAGGTAGTGGCGAACCGCCGGCGCGGTAGCTGCCATAGACGTGGCAGACGCGGCACTCATGGCGCCGGCTCCGCCAGGAAGGTCTTCACCAGCGGCACGAGGATGGCGATGATTTCGTCGGCTTCGGCGATGGTCAGGATCAGCGGCGGCACCAGGCGGATCACGCTGTCGGCCGTCACGCTGAGCAGCAGGCCGGCGTCGCAGGCGCGGTTCAGGATCACGCCGCAGGGCCGGTCGAGCTCGATACCGATCATCAGGCCCTGGCCGCGCACGTCCTTGACGCCCGACATGCCCTCGAATTCGTTCAGCAGCGACGCCTTGATGTGCGCACCGACCGTGGCCGCGTTCTCGAGCAGCTTCTGCTCTTCCATGATGCGGATGGTTTCGTTGCCGGCGCGCATCGCCAGCGGATTGCCGCCGAAAGTCGTGCCGTGGTTGCCGGGGCCGAAGATGTGCGCGGCACGCGGGCCGGCCACGACGGCGCCGATCGGCACGCCCGAACCCAGGCCCTTGGCCAGCGGCATCACGTCCGGCAGGATGCCCGCCCACTGGTGCGCGAACCATTTGCCGGTGCGGCCCATGCCACACTGCACCTCGTCGATCATCATCAGCCAGTCGCGCTGGTCGCACAGTGCGCGGACCTGCTTCATGTAGTCGATCGCCATCGGATGGATGCCGCCTTCGCCCTGGATCGCCTCGAAGAACACCGCGACCACGTTCGGGTTGCCTTCGGTGGCCTGCTTCAGCGCCTCGATGTCGTTCAGCGGCACGCGGATGAAGCCCTCCACCAGCGGGCCGAAGCCCTTCTGGATCTTGGGGTTTCCGGTCGCTGAAAGCGTGGCGATCGACCGGCCGTGGAACGCGTGTTCGTAGACCACGATCTCCGGACGCTCGATGCCCTTGTCATGGCCGAACTTGCGGGCCAGCTTGATGGCGGCTTCGTTGGCTTCCAGGCCGGTCGAGCAGAAGAAGGCGTTGGTCAGCCCCGAAAGTTCGGTCAGCTTGGTGGCGAGCGCTTCCTGGCCCGGCACGTGGTAATAGTTGCAGCTGTGGATGATCTTCGAGAGCTGATCCTGCAGCGCCGGCACCAGTTCGGGATGGTTGTGGCCGAGCGTGTTCACGGCAATGCCGCCGAGCCCGTCGATATAGGCGCGGCCGTTCGTGTCCCAGACGCGGCAACCCTGGCCGTGCGAGAGCGCGATCGGCAGCCGGCCGTAGGTGTTCATGACGTGGGGCGACGAGGGTTCGACAGTGGCGCTCATGCGTTCTCCGGGAGAAATGTGGGGCAAGGAGACGAATTCTAGGCGGGTGCTTCGCAAGTGTTGTTGAGGATTGCGCATCGCAGCAATGCGCTCGCGCATCGGGTTGCAAGCCATGGATAGAATCGTTGTGCGCCGCAGCACCGCAATGCGCGACCCCTCCCAAACGATGATCTCTCCCAGCGCCAAAGAAGTCTTCATCCAGGGCCTCACCAGTGACGGCCGCACCTTCCGTCCCAGCGACTGGGCTGAACGGCTGGCTGGCGTGATGAGCTCCTTCCGTCCCGGCGGCGCTACGCCGGGCAGTCATCTGAGCTATTCGCCGTGGTGCGTGCCGACGACCATCAACGGCACCAAATGCGTCGTGGTCCACACCGACCTGAAGGACCACAATGTGATGGCCTGGGATTTCGTGATGAATTTTGCCCGCGACAACGGGCTGCAGATCGTCGAGGCGTGCCTGGTGCCCGATATGCCGCCACCGTCGGCGCCAGCGCGTCAAGCCCCCTAAATCACCCAGCCAAAAAGCGCTCGGCCGTCCGCAACGACAGCGCCATGATGGTCAACGCCGGGTTGGCGACCAGCGCGCTCGGAAACACCGAGTTGTCGCAGATCCAGAGATTGTCGATATCGAAGCTCCGGCCGTCGGCGTCGACCACGGCGGTTTCGCGGTCGGTGCCCATCCGGCAGGTGCCGATGGTGTGCGCCGTGCGGGGCAGAACCATCGTTTCCCTGGCTCCCGCTGCTTCCACGATCTGGCGCATCACGCGTGTCGCAT
>JAQGMX010000110.1 GCA_028292145.1 Variovorax sp. | reverse complement strand
CTAGCGGACGCGCAGCGCTCGGTTCAGTCCACCATGCTTTTTTCGACGGCCGGATCGAGCAGGTCGCGGTCGTGGATGGAAGGGAGTTCCATCAGCCGGCGGCGTCCCTGCGCCCAGAGGCTCATGTCTTCGTCCGTGTGGAAGATCTGTTCCGTCGGCATCTTGGGCCAGGCGTCGACGCGCAGCCACATCCGCAGCAGGTGACGACGAAGCGGCAACTCCTTGTGATCCTCGTAGTCCGTGCGCCCGTGAACCATCATGCGATTGTTCAGAAACTGGATGTCGCCTTCCTTGAACCCCATATCCAGGAAATGCTCCGGCGACGCGGCAGCCTTGCGCACCTGGTAGAGCGCCTCCGATTCGATCTCGGTGAACGGCCGTTCGCCGCTCTTCTCGGCAAGCCGCGCGTAGCCGGTCGGCAGGTAGCAGGTGATCTCGCCCTCGTTCTCGTGGAAGAAGGGGACCCGGTGTTCGCTGTAGGTGCGGGTGGCCCTGCGGCCGTCTTCGTCGGTGCGCTTGAGGTACAGCCCGTCGATCAGGACGTCGAGCAGTTCCGGTTTGTGCTCGAGCATCCAGTTGTGCACGGTGAGCGCGCTCGTGATCCGGCTGGCGCCGCCGGAGATCGCCGTGCGCAGGCACATGAGCCCGATGATGTCGCAAGAATCGGTGTGCATCAGCTGGCCGCCGCCCTTGCGGTAGCCGCGCGATTTCGGTTCCAGGTCGCTGACGTCGACCACATGGCCGATCGTGTCGCCCAGGTACGACTGCGTCATCGTCCGGCCGATGTACGCACCGAGCCCGAAATAGATGCGCGCCATGTCGTCGTCGGAATACCGGTCGCGGGGCAGGCCGCGCAGCATCAGGAAGCCGCAGCCGTTGCGCAGCCGGTCGGGCAGCGAGGCCATCAGCTCGCCGACCTTCTGCAACGGGAAGGTCTTTCGCGTGATCTCCGGGAAGTCGAGATCGCCCAGCGACAGCAGATGCTTCAGCGCGCCGTCGATCTCCTGAAGTTCGTATGCGTCAAGCACGTGCAGGCCGTGCTGCGTCCAGTCGATGTCGGTGCCTTTCCAGGCGCCGGGCGAGACGATGGGTTGTCGAAGGTGGTTCATATGTCTCCGTCGGGTCGATTGCGCCGGATAGGCGCTGGTTGAACGATCACACCTTCCGCGCAGAGGCGGTCGTATTCCGCTTCGCCCAGCAATGGGACCAGCAAGGCGTGGTTATGCTGGCCGATGGCGGGCGCAGGCATTCGAAAGGCGCCGGGCGTGGAGCCCATGCGCGGGGTGATGTTGTGCATCGGCACGGTGCCGAGTTCGTCGTCCTGGACATCCACGATCGCCTCGCGCTCGATGACGTAGCGGTCGCTCGCCAGTTGCGAGGCGTCGTAGATCGGGCCGATGGTGACCTCGGCCGCCTCGAAGAACGCCAGGTTGTCGACCAGCGTCTTCTGCGCGATGTAG
The DNA here is from genome assembly GCA_028292145.1 of Variovorax sp. Taxonomy (GTDB): domain Bacteria; phylum Pseudomonadota; class Gammaproteobacteria; order Burkholderiales; family Burkholderiaceae_C; genus Variovorax. Next base: position 17,802 of record JAQGMX010000110.1, on the reverse strand, counting down.
TCGCCGACGATGCGGTCGACTTCCTCGACATGCATCAGCCGCGACCTCGCCGTCCGGAACCGCGGATCGCTGTTCATGTCTTCCCGGCCGATGACCTGGAACAGGCGTGCGGCCATCGTCTGCGTGGACGTCGAAAGCGCCATCCACTGGCCGTCCGATGTCCGGTACGCATTGCGCGGCGCCGTCGTGCTCGAACGGCTTCCGGTGCGCGCCTTGACCTGTCCGGTGAACTTGTAGTTGGCGGCCTGCGGGCCCAGGATCGACAGCATCGGCTCGAACAGCGAAAGGTCGATGACCTGGCCGGCGCCGCCGTTCACGCGCGCCTGCCAGAGCGCCATCATGGTCGCGCTGGCGCCGTAGAGCCCGGCCGTCATGTCGCCGAGGAACATCGGCGGCAGAACCGGCTCGCGGTCCGCGAACCCGTTCATCGCGGCGAATCCCGAATAGCCCTCGACCAAGGTGCCGAAACCCGGCCGGTTCCGGTAGGGGCCGGTCTGCCCCCAGCCCGAAAGCCGCGTGATCACGAGCTTCGGATTGATCTCCAGCAGCACCGCCGGCGCGAGACCCATGGCCTCCAGCACGCCCGGCCGGAAGCTTTCGACCAGCACGTCCGCCGTGGCGACGAGCGTCTTCAGGATCTCGATGCTCGGCGGCTTCCGCAGATCGAGCCCGATGCTCGCCTTGTTGCGGGCGTAGGTTTTCCACCAGGTATCGAAATCCTCGGCCCGGAAGTTCCGCAGCGTGTCGCCGGCAGGCGGCTCGATTTTGATCACTTCGGCGCCGAAATCGGCCAGCTGCAACGTCATCATGTTGCCGGCCACGAGACGCGACATGTCGATCACACGCAGCCCGTGCAGCGGTCCGGCGACAGCTGGATGGGGATCGAACGCAAGGAAAGTCAAACGGGGAACGGAGGACATTTTTCAATAATAGACATGATGTCTGTTTTCATTCTAGCGCCGGGATCGCTGGTGTCAATCGCTTAGGATTGCGCCAGACATGACAGGGCGATCAATGGCAAAAGCGAAAGAGGCGGGTGCGACCAAAGCAGCCGCGAGCGACAAGGAGGCAGGCGATGCGGGGGGCGTGGCGGCGGTCAACCGGGCGCTGACGATCCTTGCCGCCTTCGAACACAGCGTCGACGGCATGACGCTGACCGACCTCATGAACGTGACCGGGCTGTACCACAGCACCATCCTCAGGTTGTGCGAGTCGCTGGAGAAATTCCGCTACCTCAAGCGGCTGGCGGATGGCCGGTACATGCTGGGTCCGATGCCGTTCTATCTGGGAACGATCTACCAGAACTCCTTTCACCTGCGGGATTACGCGCTGCCCGTGCTTCGCGAACTCAGCAAGCAGAGCAAGGAGACTTCGGCTGTCTACATCCGTGAAGGCAACGAAAGAATCTGTCTCCACCGCGTCGAGCTCGCCAGGCGCGTTCGCATGAACGTCCAGGAAGGCGACAGGGTCGAGCTGGACAAAGGCGCGGCGGGCAAGGTTCTGCTGGCGTTCGGCGGCGAAGAGGGCGCGGTCTACGACGAGATCCGGCAACTCGGCTATTCGGTATCGCTGGCCGAACGCGACTCGGAATCCGCGGGCATCGCGGCGCCGGTGTTCGGCATCGGCCATCGGATCGTCGCGGCGCTGTCGCTGGGCGTTCCGTTGTTCAGGTTCGACGAGGCGACTTTCGCGCTGTGCCTGCCGCTGGTGCGCGATGCGGCACGGCGGCTGAGCCAGGACCTTGGCGGCGACGACAGCCTGTTCGATCGGCCCGCGGGACGACCAGCCGGTCTGGTCCTGCCGGCGGTCCGCTGAGGCAACGGGCCGGCCGTGGCCGTCAAAGTGGCGGTTCGGCAAGGGTCTGCGCTCGGCGGATGACGCGTTCGGCACGCTCGACGATCGGCGCATCGATCAGCTTGCCGTCCAGCTTGAAGGCGCCGATTCCCGCGGCAGCGTGGCGGGCGCCTTCGTCAACGATCCGCCGTGCCAGCGCAAGCTCGCCGGGCTGCACGCCGTATTCGTCGTTGACGATCGCGACCTGGCGCGGGTGGATGCAGGTCGCCGTGCTGAAGCCGAACTGCCGCGAACGCCTGACCATCGCCCGGAACGCGGCGTCGTCGTCCAGGCTGACGATGCTGCCGATGTAGCCGATCGGCACGATGCCCGCCGCACGCGCGGCCAGGATCAGGCGCTGCTTCGGGTACAGCATGACTTCGTCGCTGGCGACGAAATCGCAGTCGAGTGCGAGGTCTTCGCTGCCCAGCGCCATCGCCATGGTTCGTGGCGACGCGGCCGCGATTTCGGGCATCGCATCGAAAGCGGCGGCCGTCTCGATCAGCAGGATGAAGCGGATCGCCCGCGGCGTCAGCCCTTCGCGCGCTTCGCACTCGGTCACCAGTTCATCAAGCAGGCGAACGTGCGATGGGCCCTCGACCTTCGTGATCATGAGCGCCTGCACGTCGGAACACACGGCGGCTTCGATGTCGCGCACCGCCAGCGAAAGCGGTCGGTTGATGCGCACCACGACATCGGCGCCGCCCTGGCCGACCGTGCGTGCGGCCGCGCGCAAGCCGGACCGGGCAAGTTCCTTTTCCGACGGCGGCACGCTGTCTTCCAGATCAAGCGCGATCGCATCGGCGCCGCGTCGATGTGCGGACGCGATGAAGCGGGGCGCGTTGGCGGGAACGTAGAGGATCGAGCGCCAGTCGGGAGCGGCAAAAGATGTGGCGGTCATTCGGCGACGATGTTCCGTTCCTTGGCCAGCTTGCGCCACTTCGCAATTTCCTCGGACAGGAAGGCCGAAAACTGTTCCGATGTCATCGGGCTCGGCTCCGTGCTCTCGCGCGCATACAGTTCGCGCAATTCAGGCGTTTCGCCTGCGGCGCGGATTTCGGCGTTGAGTGCATCGACCAGCGCCTTCGGCGTTTTCGCCGGCGCGAACACGCCCCACCAGGATTCCACCGAGTAGCCGGGCAGCACTTCGCTGATGGCCGGCAGGCCCGGCGCGAACTTGGAACGCTGCGCGGAGGTGACGGCGATCGGACGGATCAGCCCGGCTTTGAGCGGTCCGCTGACCGACGCGGCTGTGGTGATCATCATGTCCAGATTGCCACCGATCATGTCGGTCACCGCGTTCGAAATGCCCTTGTAGGGCACATGCAGCGCCTGTCCGCCGGACATCGCGTTCAGCAGTTCGGAGCCCATCTGGCCGATGGAGCCGACCCCGGCAGAACCGTAGTTGATCTTCAACTTCGGGTTGCGCGCGGCCGCCACGTATTCGGCGGGCGTCTTCCAGGGCGTGTTGTTCGCCACCGTCAGAAGCATCGGTCCCCGGGCCACCATCGCGACCGGGACGAATGACTTGAGCGCGTCGTAGGGCAGCTTGGTCTGGACGCCCGCGTTGGTCGAGAAAGTGACCGAGGTCAGCAGCAGGTTCGCGCCGTCGGGCTCCGAACGGGCGACGAAATCGGCCCCGATCGCGCCACCGGCGCCGGGTTTGTTGTCCACGATCATCGTGATGCCGAGCTTGGTCGACACCCGCTGGCTCAGCGCACGAGCGAAAAGGTCGTTGCTGCCGCCGACCGAAAACGGCACGACGACCCTGATCTGTTTCGGATAAGTCACCGCCTGACCCTGCGCCTGAACCGGTCCGGCGCACAACGCGCCGACGCTACATGCCGCAAGCGCCCAAGCCAGAGCGACATTTTTTCCATGACTCGTCATCTCGTCTCCAAAAAATAGACATGATGTCTGATTTCATGAGGAGACGATAGCGCGTGCGAACCCTAGGGTGCGTCCGACCCGCCTATCCGGGGTCCGCCATCACGAGCGCGGCCCTGTAGGCAGCCCGACCGGCAATCTTCGTATCGGCGGCCAGTTTTTTCCAAGCCCGCTCGCGTTCTTCCGGTTCCAGGAATTGGGCCGAGTGAAGCAGATCCTGGGTGATCCCCAACAATGCAGAAGAAGCCGTCAGGCACAGATGCATTGCAGCAACGGCCGGTTGCAATTGGTACGAGGCTCTTTCCTTTGCGGCTGTGCGGGCACTTTCCGCCGGATCCATCTGCCGCAGATCGCTATCGGAAGAAAACGATGCATCGCCGCCTTCGCGCAATATCTGCGCTATTGCGGTCTCCACGGTTCCGAGCGCGTCGACCAGCAATTCGGAAGTCGTCGATCCGGATTTGACGCCTGAATCCAGCAGCACGCCCAGACGACGCTTTGCGAGTCTCAATTCAATTGAATGCACCACTGCGGCCGCAAGATCCTTGAGAAGCGCACGCTCTTCCAGCGTCAGTCGACGGGGCAGGGTGTCCATGATGCATAGCGTGCCGATCTGCAGGCCGTTTGCGATCGAAAGCGGCGCGCCGGCATAAAAACGGATTGCGCTCGGCCCCGTCACGATCGGGTTGTCGGAAAATCGCGGGTCTTGGGAAGCATCGGGAATCTCGAGAACGTCTTCTTGCAGAACGGCATGCGCGCAAAAAGCGATGTCCCGAGGTGTTTCCTTGACGTCTGGCATCCCGACCTGGGCCTTGAACCATTGTCGGTCGTCGTCCACCATCGAAATCAGGGCGATCGGCATGTTGCCGATCTTGGAAGCCGCCCTGACCAGCGCATCGAATTCGGGATCGGCAGAAGTGTCCAGAATATTCAATTCATGAAGTACCTCCAGCGTCAGAGTTTCGTTTTTTCGTTTTGACGCAATGCTCATGGTGGGCTTCCTGCAACAAGGGTACGGGAGTAGTTAACAAATTTTTCACAATGAATCATGGCACTGATAGACGTGAAAATCCCGACTTTGGAAGGCAATATCCAAAGATAGTGGAAAAGAAACTCTTACAAATATTTTCCTACAGACCCTTTAGGTAAAACGGCCTTTTGCGTGCGGTATCCACCTACATCAGCTGCTACGGAATCCGGACGTGCACGGCAAATCGCGTGCACTCGACTTGTTTATTTGATGGCTGCAAAAGTCAAGGAACACCGCACATGCTTGCTTTGAACTACCGAGGTCCCTACCGCGTTCGTGTCTCCGAAAAGCCGGATCCGGTGATCGAACACCCGAATGACGCCATCGTGCAAGTCCTGCGCTCATGCATCTGCGGGTCGGATCTGCACCTGTACCACGGGCTCGTCCCGGATACGCGGGTCGGAACGACCTTTGGCCATGAGTTCGTAGGGACCGTGGTGGACGTCGGCGAATCCGTGCAGAACCTGAAACGCGGCGACCGTGTGCTTGTGCCCTTCAACGTATTTTGCGGAAGCTGCTATTTCTGCAAGCGGGAGTTGTACGGCAATTGCCACAATACAAACCCTCAGGCAACCGCGGTCGGCGGCATTTATGGCTATTCGCATACAGCCGGAGGGTTCGACGGAGGTCAGGCGCAATTCGTGCGCGTGCCGTTTGCCGACGTTGGGCCGACCAAAATCCCGGACGAGTTGTTGCTGGAAGACGCGGTCATGCTGACCGATGCTTTCCCGACGGGATATCAGGCGGCTGAAATGGGCGGCATCAAGGAAGGCGATACGGTCGTCATTTTCGGCGCGGGACCGGTAGGGATATTCGCAGCCAAATCCGCCTGGTTATTGGGTGCGGGGCGTGTGATCGTCGTGGATCATCTCGAATATCGCCTGGAATTCGTACGCAATTTCGCGCAGTGCGAAACGGTCGATTTCAAGTCGGTCGACGACATGGCCATCCATATCAAGAAGATGACGGATTGGCTGGGCGCCGATGTCTGCATCGATTGCGTCGGGTGCGAAGCCGCGGGCAGTGCACTGCAGCGACTGACCGGTGTGAAGATGAAGATGCAGGCGGGTTCGGCCACGGTTCTTCATTGGGCGATCAATTCGGTACGCAAAGGCGGCACCGTTTCCATCGTCGGCGTATACGGACCGACCTTCAATGCGGTGCCAATCGGTAATGCGGTCAACAAGGGCCTGACGCTGCGGATGAATCAGGCCAGCGTGAAGCGTCATCTTCCGCGTCTCATGGAACACATCAAGGCCGGACACGTTCAGCCGCACAAGCTCATTACCCACCGCATTCCGCTGGAGGATGCTGCTGATGCGTATCACCTTTTCTCGAGCAAGCTCGACAACTGCATCAAGCCCGTGCTGATTCCGCCCGGCGTCACCGTCTGATCGGAGAACATCATGGACACACCACCCAAATTTGCGCATATCAAAGGCTGGGGCGCTGACCTCGATCATGCGAACAGGCCGGCCTATCCGAAGGAACGCATGCCGGCTCGTCTCGATCCGCCCGTGCGTTGGGATGAGCCCGAGGCGCAGGTAAGGCATGTGGAGATTCTTCGGTCGACCGAACGGCCGGTCATGACGCCGGTATTTGGAAGCGGGCAACCACCTCGCGGCGTAAGTGGCAGCATCAGGCGCTTTGCCTTCGGCTATAGCGAGAACGACCTGCGCCATTGGTTGCTGCTGTTGCTGGCAGACCGCGTGGATGTCGGCGAAGGACTGGTGGAGGATCTGGCGCGAGGCCATCTTCCGCGCATCTATTCCGAAATGGGCGGGCGGGCTGAACTTGAACATAATCCCGCAGGTGCAGCAAAGAAAGGACTGGTGCTAGTCGCAGTGCTAGGAGCCGCTTATTTGTATACGCGCCGGAGAAAGCGTTGATTCTCCAGAACGAGGTGCTCTTGGACACAGAAAAACGCAATGCTTGATCTAATTCAGTGGCCGGCATTCGCAACATCGGTCGTTGCTGCTTGGCTTGTGGCCTCCAATGGTTCGAGTCGGCGGAATATCGGCTTCTGGGTATTCCTTGCCAGTAATGTGCTTTGGGTGGTGTGGGGAATTCACACCCAAGCCTGGGCTTTGATCGCGCTGCAGATTTGTTTGGCAGCGTTGAATGTGCGTGGCGTCTTTAAGACCGATTCACCGACATAGGCGGTTCTCCAGGTAATTCATTGCCTGATCATCCGCTCATGCCGTCGGCCGGAGTGCGCGCGCCATTCACTTCCAGCCTGACTGGTGCCCTCGACAGGAATCGAACCTGTATCTGAGTCTTAGGAGGACCCCGTTCTATCCATTGAACTACGAGGACCGAGGGCTACTTTCGCGCAGCAGCGACTTTATCAGCTACGCGGCCGGTTCCTTGGCGATGATCGACCGATGCTTCAGTCGTACTTCACGGTATAGATCAGATCCATCGCGCTCAGCGTCCCGGCCTGGCCGCGCAAAGTCAGCCGCTGGGTCAGGTCGTAGAAGATGTAGAGCGTGCCCAGCGCGCCGGCGAGGCTGCTTTCGTAGGTAACGTAGAAGTCCTTCGACAGCCGCTTGCCCAGCGTAACGCCGGATTCGCGCAGATCGCCGCCGCTCGGTCCCTTGAAGCCGAGTTCGTCCAGGCCGAGCTTGCTCGCCAAACTGCCGCCCGAGCCGCCCTTGCCGAATCCGCCGAGCAGCGCCAGCGCAGCCTGCTGCATCAGCACTGATTCGCCGCCGCTGCTGGCCGATGCACGGCCCAGAACCACCCACGACAGCGTTTCCACGTCCGACAGCGCCGGCTCCGAATACAGCCGCACGCGTGGCGCCTGCGCGGTGCCGGTCACCTGCACGCCGGCGCGCTGGGTGATGTTCGGGCGGATCGCGAGAATGTCCAACGACGGGTTGTCGTAAGGGCCGTTGAACCGTGCGAGCCCGGTTTCAACGTCAAGTTGTTGACCGTAGGCGCGGTACTGGCCCTTGACGGTTCGGACTTCGCCGGTGATGCGCGGCGGGGCGTTCATCGAAGTGCTGCGGATGTCGAGCGCGCCTTCGAGACGCGTCGTGATGCCGCGCCCCTGCACCGCGAAGTCCGTGCCGAGATCGAAGGTGATGGCCACGTCCGGCGGCTTGGCCGTTTGCGGGCGGGCAGCCTGCGCGTCGCTGCGTTCGGTTTCCTTCTGCACCTTGGCTGCGGCCTCGCGCGCCTTGGCCGCCGAGCGCACGACGACGTCGCTGCCGAGGCTCGGTGCGGTTTCGTCGGGCAGGATGATGACGGCGCGGTCGGTCGTGAGCTTGCCGCGCAGGCTGAACTGTCCGTCGTCGAGCCGGGCCTGGAGGTCGCCGGACAGCGTGACCTGACGGTCGGAGCGCACCAGCACGCGCAGGCTGCGCAATTGCGCCTGCAACGCCATGCGGATGCCCGAGCCCGCGCCGCCGGCACCTGCCGCCGGCGCCGAACCCCAGCGCAGCTCGCCGCGCGCCGACAGCGTGCCGCCGTCGCGTGCGGCTTCGCTCGACGTGGTGCTCAGGTTGCCGCTCTGGCCCGCGATGCGCGCGCCGCTGCCCATGCCGCCCTTGAGCGTGAATTCGGTGATGTCGACGCGGTCGCCCGACAGCGTGGCGCGCAAGCGCCCATCGCGCAGGTCCAGGCCTTCGACCAGCGCGCGCAGCGCCAGCTTATCGGCGCCGAGCGTGCCGTTCCAGCGGGGTGCGGTGCGGTTGCCCGACAGCGTCGCGTCGGCTTCCAGCGTGCCGGCGATGCGCCAGCCCGGCGGCGCCAGCATCGACCAGACCCCCAGGCTCGGCATGCTGGCCTTGACGCTGCCGTTGAGCGGCGCGTCTTCGGGCCACTGCCAGCCACCGTCGCGCTGCGCGAAGCGGGTGCCCGCCTCGGCGCGGATGACGCCGGCGCGTTCGCTGTCCCAGACCAGACGTGCGGTGACCGCGTCGCCTTGCGCATCGATGCGCAGTTCGGCCTGGCGCAGGCCGGCGGGCGTGCTTGGGTTGTTGTTGCCGGGGCCGGCTGCGGAATCCATCGTGATTTCGCTGGCGGTGCCCGTACCGCGGCTCACGATCTTCGTCACCAGCGCAGCCTCGCCGGCCTGCACGCGGATGTCGCCGCTGCGCCGCGCCAGCCTGGCGCCGGCACGCAGCGTGTCGCCGGCATCGATGTCCCATTCGCCGTCGAAGATCAGGTCGCCGGTGATGCCGAGCGTGCCGAGCGATTTGCTGGCGTCCATCGCTTCGGCCCAGGCCATCGGCAGGCCCTGCATGCGGCCCTTGGACTGCACGCGGATACCGGCTTGCGGACCGCTACCGGTCTGGCGGAAGCGCACCGGTTCCCAGTCGAGGCGCACGGTGCCGGGCACCGGGCCTTGCAGCGTCACGCCGCCGGCCGAGGCGTCGATTTCGAGTCCGCCGGGTGAGGTGCGCACGTTGGCCGACAGCGGATCGCGCAGCGCGACTTTCCACGGTCCGGGTCGCGTGCTGTCCATGACCTGCATCTGCAGGCTCGCGATCGCCGCGCGCCAGCGGTTGGCGCTTTCGAGGGCGCCGCTCGCGCGCGTCGTGAGGTTGATTTTCTGTGTGCCGCGCGTCGCTTCACCCTTGAGCGCCAGCGTGGCCTGCGCCAGACTGCCGGAGAGTTCGGCATTCACGCCGCGCAGCAGGATCGGCTGCGCGGCCGGCAGGCGAATGTCGAGCCGCGGCGCCGTCAGCGTCGCCTGAACGGTCGGTTCGACGGTGCCGCGCGGCGCCGGCGTGGTGGCGTTCTGCAGGCGTCGCTGCACGGCCTGCCAGCCGCCTTTCCAGCGTGCGTCGAGTTGCACGTTGCCGTCCGCGGCGGCGCCGGCGAAAACGTTCGACAGACCTGGCAGACGCTCGATCCAGCGTTGGGCGACCGATGCATCGTCGATGCGAGCCTTGAATTCGCCGCTGCCGGTATTCGGCGCGATGCTGCCCTTGACCTGCGCGTTGCCGCCCGGCACGACGACCTTCAGATCGCCGTTGCCTGCCTGGTCGGCCACGCGCAGCTGCAACTGTCCCTGCACGCTGGCCTGCGCAGCCTCGATGCGCAGCGCCCGCAGGTCGAGGATCTGGTCTTTCCACTGACCCTGCGCCACCGCGCGGTCCAGCCGGATGCCTTGCAGCGCCGCAGTGCCGGCCTTGCCTTGCGCCTGCAGCGCGACGTCGAACAGCAGCGCGGCATCGCTCTTCTGTTCGACGCTGGCGCGTCCGCTCACCGGCGCGCCGGCCAGCTGGGTGTGGAGGGCGCCGAGCTGCACATTGCTGACAGTGGCATCGACACGCCACGGTTCGGGCGCCGGACTCCATTCGCCCTCGGCCTCGATGCGGCCGCCGCCGGCGCGCACGGTGACTTCCGGCACGGTCCAGGTCTGGCCGTCGAAACTTGCACGACCTTCGATCCGCTCGACCGGCAAGCCGCCGCGGTCCCACGGCCCGGGCTTGGCATTGCGGATGTCGGCGGCGATTTCCCAGATGGTCGCAGCGGCGGGCGCGGTGCCGGTCGTCGCGGCGGCGGGCCCGGCCTGCACCTTGCCGGTCAGCAGCGTCGACGGCAGGGTCGGCATCAGCACCGCCAGGTCGATGTTGCGCAGATCCGCATCAGCATCGATCACCGGCTGCGGCTGCCACGGCGCGATGTTGGCGCGCAGGCGAGCCTGCATCGGCGCGGCGGCGTCCGGCTCGGCCGGGTCGACAGCGGCGGTCACGGCCATTCGCGCATCGGCGCCGGCCAGATTGCCCTTGGCGGTGGCCTTGGCGATCAGGTCGATGCTGCGACCGTCCGTCAGCGGCGCCTTGACGCTGCCATCGATGCCCGCGTCAAGCGCCATCGGTCCGTCGCCCTGCAACGCGACTTTCGCGCTGTAGTGGCCGTCCTGGACATCGACTCCGTCGACGACCAGCGTATGCAGCGACGGCGTCCGCACGTAGCGGTAATTGCCGGCAAGATTCCTCGCCTCCAGCACCGGAGGGCCGGCCCAGCGAAGCGTGTCGATGCGAAAGGGCAGGTCGACATCGACCGGCAGCACGATCTGCTGCAGCGGCGCCAGCGGTTCCGACGGCTTGTCCTCGACCGGGCCGCGACGCTCCAGCAGCACCTGCGACGCCCGCACTTCCCCGAGCTGCACTTTGCGGTCGAACAGCGGCTTCAGCAGCCAGCCGATCGTCGCGTCGTGCACTTCGACCGATAGCGTGGGGCTTTGCCACTGCAGGAAGCCGATGCGTCCGCCGGTACGCAGCGAGCCGGTCACGTCGCGGCTTTGCAGTGTCTGGCCAGCCGGCATGTATTGCGCAGCCTTGGCCAGCGCGAACCCCAACGACTGGTTGGACCCGAGCCACCACCAGGCGCCGGCACCGAGCGCGACAAGCAACACCAACAGCAGCCCGAAAGTCCACGCGATCGCGCGCAGGACACGGCGGGTGCGGCTGCGGCTGGGATTGCGCGGCGTCGAAGGCGTTTCGGTGGGCTCCATCTGTCGGGATCGTCTTTGCGTGCGTTAAATGCGTTGAATGCGGGTCTTCTGGAAACTAGAAGGTGAAGCCGAAGCGCAGGTGCAACCTGTACTTCCGGGTGTCGACGCCGTAACCGATGTCGGCCTGCACCGGTCCGACGGGGCTGCGCCAACGCGTGCCGACGCCGACGCCGACCTTGGCCTTGAGCGCGCCGATGCTGTCCGCCACCGAGCCCGCATCGACGAAAGCGGTGCTCTCGAAGTCGCTGAGCTTGCCGTTCCAGACAACCGGCCGTTGCCATTCGACGCTCGCCACGTTCATGTAGCGGCCGGCGACGACGCTGCCGTCGCCGCGCACGGTGCCGATCTGCTGAAAGCTGTAGCCGCGAACGGTGGTGTCGCCGCCGGTCAGGAACATCAGTGTCGACGGCACCTTGGCGCTGTCCTTGGCGACGACCGCACCGCCCTCGAGTCGAAACTGCAACCGGCTGTTGCGCGCGATGCCGCCGTCAGTCCCGCGAACCTGGCCGATCGGCAGCAGGCCGAGGTAGCGCGCGTAGCTCCGCAGAAACGGCACACTTTCGCCGATCAACGTCTGGCCGACGCCGAGTTCCAGCGCCAGCCCCTGGCCGCGCGTTGGCGAGGCCACATCGTCGAAATAGCGACCGGTCCAGCCCCAGTTGGCGCTGATTGCCGCAGCCGAAGGCGGTGCGTTGTCGCCGCGGTTCTGCGAATAGTCGTACTGCAGGAAATAGCTGCGGTCGATGTGGTCGCCGATCTTGGCGCGGCCGCCGCGCACCCGTCCGCTGTCGACGTCGTACGTGCCGGCGTTCTGCCGCTGCAGACGGCCCGAGCCGAAGTTGCGCCAGCCGTTGTCGTCCGGTATGCCGTTCCATTCGGTGGTCAGCGACTGGGTCACGCGGTCGATGGAAAGCTTGGACACCGCACGCCAGCCCAGGAGCGGCATCTGGTTGTGCACGTGGTCGAGCGACACGCGCGGTCCACCGTCGGTCGTGAAGCCGACGCCGAGCACCACCTTCTGGAGCGGCGCTTCCCGCACCTGCGCAATTACCGGCGCGGATTCGGGATCGGTTCCTTCGGTGTCGAGCGTCAGGAAGACCGAGTCGTAATAGCCGCTGCTCGCAAGACGCTGTTGCGCGTCGAGCAGTTTCTGCTGGTCGTAGTCGGTGCCGGTCGGCACGCGCGCGATGCGGCGGGCGCCGTCGGCCGAATAGCGGTCGGCGCCATTGATCTTGATCGGTCCGAAGCGATAGGCCGGACCCGATTCATAAGTCACGCCCAGCTTCGCCTCGCCGCTGTCGGCGTCGACTTCGGCTCGGCTGCTGGCGACGTTGGCCGTTGCATAGCGCTTGGCCGTGAGATTGCGCAGGCCGACGGTCTTGGCGTTGTCCCAGCCGAGCTGGGTGAAAAGCTGTCCGGTACGCAGCGTCCAGGCCGAGCGGATGGCTTCCTGCCGTGCGGCGGCCACTGCGTCGCCGGGGCGCGTGATGGCACCGCTGAACCGGATATCGACCGGGCCGACCCGCGTCTGCTCGCCGGGTTCGACCGTGATGGTCACTTCGCGCGGCGTCTTGGCGCCCGGCGTTTCCTTCAGTTCGAGCGTGAGCGTCGGCGTGAAATAGCCCAGCGTAGCAAGCAGTTCACGTGCGTTGGACTCCGCAGCGACCATCAAACGCGACAGCTCTGTCGCGCCCAGGTCGCGGATCTGCCGGTAGCGCTGGATTTCCAGGTGCTGCGTCAGGTAGTCGCGGACGGCGTCCGGGCCTTGCACCTTGAGTGAGAAGGCATCGCCGGTCACGCGTTCCGACGACGATGCGTCGGCCACCGGTTGCGCACCGGTTTCCGTCGGATCTTTCTTCGGCAGCAGGCTGCAGCCTCCGAGAAGAAGGACGCTTGACGCAAAAAGAAACGCCGGCACGAAAGCCGGCGTGAAAGATATGGGAGCCACCCTGAACATCAGGGCATTCTGCCAGCAAGGCGGACGGGCTCTTCGAAGAGGGCGTGGCAATCGGGATTTGCCCGGCCACGTCCTACAAAGATGCGCAGACCGTGTTGCAGCTGCTCAACGATCGCGAATCTTGCGTGCGATATTCCATGCGATCGGCGGCGTAATCGCACGAATGGCAGCTTTTGCGCGATCGATGCGACGCGGCTTCATGAAGAGCGAGATCGACTCTTCCATGCCGTGCTTTCCTGCCGTCGGGCTGGTATAGAAGTACGCGGCAACCGAGCGGCGCGGACGGCCGTCCGGTGCGTTGAGCGGTTCCGGATGACCATGGAAGCTCGCCGGACCGTGCGGCATCAGCAGCGTGTGGCCGAATTCCGGCAGGACGCGGGTGATGCAATTTTCCTTGCGGGCATCCCAGAGCTCGAGCGTCGAGCCCCATTCGCGTTGCCAACCGCGGTTCAGGTACGTGATGAACACCATCTCGTTCTTCAGGCCGTTGTGCGGATGCAGGTTGAAGTCGCGATGCACGGCAAACGATCCGCCGGTGCGGCTTTCATGCAGTCCGCCGCCGAAACGCTGCGGGTCCGGCAGAAGGTAGGGACGGCCGGTCACGTCGGACAGCCAGGCCGTGAACCAGCCGGCGCTCACCGTGTCGAAATACAGTTGCGAAGCCGGGCCCAGGTTGGCGCCCAACGTCGAACGACGGGTGCTTTCATAGCTGCTCTGGACGTCGCACCAGTTGTTGTCGGCGCGCATGTCGAACTCTTCGAGCACCAGTTCCAGCAAGGCGGGATGAAACAGGTTCTCCAGCACGAGGTGCGGGAAGGGCGCCGCGGCCATCAGCTGATCGTGAAGACGCTGGCGGCCTTCCGACGTGAAAAGTGAGCGGTCGACCAACTCATCCATTGCAAGACGGACGCCACGGATCGTGACGAAACTGCTGGAGGCGTTGTCGGAGACCACGCGAAGCTGCGGGGAAGACGGCGGGAAAGAGAGCAATGCAGACATGAAATCACCTCCAGGGGCAATGAGTAAAGTAGGACCTTCTTCTTATTTTTTACAAATCCTCTGAAGCGAATGTAACTGAAAGTTCTCTAAAAAGTAACCCTTTTTCCTATAACCCTTAAGTCATAGCCCGCGCATTCGTCAAAAGTGTGACTTATTTGGAAAGTAGCCGCATCGCCTCTTCGAGGCCTCGAAGCGTCAACGGATACATCCGGTTCGACATCAGCTGCTGGATGACGGAGATGCTCTGGCGGTACTGCCAAACGCCCTGCGGCTCCGGATTGATCCAGGCGAAGTGCGGAAAAGCGTGCGTGAGCCGCTGTAACCACTCGGCGCCGGCTTCTTCGTTGTTGTATTCGACGCTGCCGCCGGCCTGCAGGATTTCATAGGGGCTCATGGTCGCGTCGCCGACGAAGATGAGCTTGTAGTCCTTGTTGTATTTGCGCAGGATGTCCCAGGTCGCGAACTTCTCGGCGAAGCGGCGCTTGTTGTTTTTCCACATAAAGTCGTAGACGCAGTTGTGGAAGTAATAGAACTCCAGGTGCTTGAACTCGGTCTTGACGGCCGAAAAAAGCTCCTCGATGCGCTGCACGTGCTCGTCCATCGTGCCGCCTACGTCCATCAGCAGCAGCACCTTCACGTTGTTGTGCCGCTCCGGTCGCATCTTGATGTCGAGATACCCGGCGTTGGCGGCGGTCGAGCGGATGGTGTCGTCAAGATCCAGCTCTTCCTCATGACCCTGGCGAGCGAACTTGCGCAGCCGGCGCAGCGCGACCTTGATGTTGCGCGTGCCGAGTTCCTGTGTGTCGTCGTAGTCCTTATAGGCCCGCTGGTCCCACACCTTGACCGCGCTCCGGTTCTTGCCGGCGCCGCCGATACGAACGCCCTGCGGGTTGTAACCGCTGTGCCCGAAAGGCGAGGTGCCGTTGGTGCCGATCCACTTGTTGCCGCCTTCGTGGCGTTCCTTCTGCTCCTCGAAACGCTTCTTGAGCGTTTCCATGAGCTCGTCCCAGCCCATCTTCTCGATCCGCGCCTTCTCCTCGGGGGTGAATTCGCGTTCCAGCGTCTTGCGCAGCCAGTCGAGCGGGACTTCCTTGGTGAAGTCGGTGAGCATCTCGACACCCTTGAAATAACCGGCGAACGCGCGGTCGAACTTGTCGAAGTGCTTTTCGTCCTTGACCAACGTGGTACGGCTTAGGTAGTAGAAGTCGTCCATGCCGAAGGCGCCGTCCGAGTCCGGCCCGACCACGCCGGCTTCCAGCGCTTCCAGCAGCGTGAGAAATTCCTTGACCGAAACCGGCAGCTTCGCCGAGCGCAGCGTGTAGAAGAAGTGGATCAGCATGGCGGTCAGTCCCGCGGGCGCGCCAGCAGATAGCTGAGCTGCGCCTTCACTTCCGGCCATTCGCCCGCCGACAGGCTGTACATGACCGTGTCGCGGACCGTGCCGTCGCGCCGCATGGCATGGCCGCGCAGGACGCCGTCTTTCTTGGCGCCGAGCCGCTCGATGGCGCGTTGGGACGCGAAATTGAAGTTGTCCGTCCGCCAGCCGACGACGTTACAGCCGAGCGCTTCGAAGGCGTGCGTGAGCATCAGCAGCTTGCAGGTGGTGTTGACGTGCGTGCGCTGGCAGCGTTTGGCATACCAGGTGTAACCGACCTCGACCCGCTTCACCGCAGGCAGGATGTCGTGGAAGCTGGTGGTGCCGAGTACGGTGCCGGTCGCCTCTTCGGTCACGGCGAAAGCGAAGCGGTGTCCGGCTTCCCGGCCCTGCAGCGCTGTCTCTATATATGTACGCGTTTCCTGCGGCTCGGGAACGGAGGTGACGCGCAGCGTCCAGAGTTCGCCGTCCGCAGCGGCGGCGGCCAGGCCTTCTTCATGCGCCGGCGACAGCGGAACCAGCGCGATACCGCGCGATTTCAGGGTGACGGGTTCGACGAAAGCCATGCGTGTCGATGCCTCAGCGGTTGTTGCGCTGCATGAACACGAGCTTCTCGAACAGCGTCACGTCCTGTTCGTTCTTGAGCAGCGCGCCCACCAGCGGCGGCACCGCCACCTTGTCTTCCTTGCTGTGCAGCGCTTCGAGCGGAATGTCTTCGGCCACCAGCAGCTTCAGCCAGTCGAGCAATTCCGACGTCGATGGCTTCTTCTTCAGGCCCGGCAGGTTGCGCACGTCGTAGAAGGTCTTCATCGCCGAAGCCAGCAATTCCTGCTTCAGGTTCGGAAAGTGGACCGCGACGATGCTCTTCATCGTCTCCGCGTCCGGGAACTTGATGTAGTGGAAGAAGCAGCGGCGCAGGAAGGCGTCGGGCAGCTCCTTCTCGTTGTTCGATGTGATGAAAACCACCGGCCGGTGCTTCGCGCGGATGAGTTCGCGCGTCTCGTAGCAATAGAACTCCATGCGGTCGATTTCGCGCAGCAGGTCGTTCGGGAATTCGATGTCGGCCTTGTCGATCTCGTCGATCAGCAGCGCCACCGGCTCGTCCGCCGTGAAGGCCTGCCACAGCACGCCCTTGAGGATGTAGTTGTGGATGTCCTTGACGCGCTCGCCACCGTCGACGTCGGCCAGCTGCGAATCGCGCAGGCGGCTCACCGCGTCGTATTCGTAGAGGCCCTGCTGTGCCTTGGTCGTCGACTTGATGTGCCACTGCAGCAGCGGCAGCCCGAGCGCCGTGGCGACTTCCTCGGCCAGCATCGTCTTGCCGGTGCCGGGTTCGCCCTTGACCAGCAGCGGGCGCTTGAGCGTGATCGACGCATTGACGGCGAGCATCAGGTCTTGCGTAGCGACGTAATTGTCCGAACCCTTGAATTTCATGGATGGCATCGAGCTGAGTGGATGATCGGGTTTGCGATGGGTCCCCGGCACAGGGCTGAAGAGGGCCCCCGCATATAATCAAATGTGAATTTGAAACTGTTTCTCCACGAGATTGTGCGCGCAAAATGAACAAGTTGAAGACCACGATGTTTGCCCTTGCTGTCGCTTTCGTGACGGTTTCGGTCCACGCACAGACTCCTGCGGGCAGCGTCGAAAACGGCAGCAAGAAGACCGCGATGTGTTTGGGCTGCCACGGCATCGTGGGCTACCAATCCAGCTTTCCCGAAGTGCACAAGGTCCCGAAGATCGCCGGCCAGAGCGCCACGTACATCAGTGCGGCGCTCGGCGCCTACAAGACCGGCGACCGCAAGCATCCGACGATGCGCGCCATCGCCGATTCGCTGACCGAGCAGGACATCGCCGATCTCTCGGCCTATTACGCCCAACTCGGCCTGAAGCCTGAAGATGCACCGCCCGCCACCGCCGCAAAGGCGCCGAGCGAACGCGTGCAGGCGCTGATCTCGCGCGACAAGGAGAACGCCTGCACCAAGTGCCACGGCGTCAATTTCAACACGCCCAACGACGGCACCGTGCCGAAGCTCGCCGGGCAGTATTCCGACTATCTCTTCGTAGCACTCAAGTCGTACAAGGTCGAGAACCATGCCAAGCTCGGACGCGCGAACGGCATCATGGGCGGCCAGGCCAAGAAGTACAACAACGCCGAGTTGAAGGAACTGGCGAGCTACATCGGCTCGTTGCCCGGCGAAATGAAGACGGTGCCCGAGTCGCCGTTCCACAGCAGCAAGTAAGCGCTG
>JAQGMX010000079.1 GCA_028292145.1 Variovorax sp. | reverse complement strand
AAAGACGAATTCGCCAGCCGCAGAACCCGTGAACTGAGCACCGGGTCCTGCTCGAGCTCATCGGTGACTTCCGCAAAACTCGCGTCGGGTTCGCGAATGACGGCAAGCACCCGCGCCACGACACGCGGAACCATCGGCAGCTTCACCCTGCCCGCCATCACGTCCTGAATGAAATCCATGGTGCGTCGTCCGTCCAAAAGCCTTTTCAGGCTTTTAAAACAAACGACCGTTTCGCACCAGATACATTTAGATATATTTGATCGAATGGCGCGGCCGAGTGGTGTTTGGTTTTCAGCGCGCGCGCATCAATTCGCCGACTTCCAACAGTACGAGCTCGTTGTCGTCAGCCTTGTTGGGCTCGCGGCTGCTGCTGAACGGCAGGTTGTTGTCGTTGCCGACCACGATGTGCGTGGCGTCGACCACGTCCACGTTCTCGATCGTGAAGAACGGGAAAGCCAGCGCGCCGTTGGCCGTTGGCTTCTTCGCCAGGCGCTGCGGATCCTGGATGTTCAGCAGGTCGATGTAGCCGATCTTGCGCAGTTCGGCGCCGGCGTTGGATTCGGTCAGTTCGATCTTGTAGACGCGCTTGAACCTGGCCAGGTCGTGGAAGCAATCGGTGCGCTTCTGACCTTCGAGGCAGGCTTTGTCCGCCGTGCCTTCACCGTTGTCGCGCTCGATGATCAGGCCGGTGTCGTCGTCGATCATGTTGAAGTCGCCGATTGCGTGGTGATTGGCTTCCAGCACGTATTTCCAGTGGCGGCCAGTCCATTGCGCGGCCTTGACGTCGAATTCGAGCACGCGCAGGTACTGCTTGCCGCCGTCGACCGATTCGTAGGCCTTGGCTGCTTCGTTCCACAGCGGACCTTCGAGCAACGCGTACAGCTTGCTGCCGTCCTTGGACGCGGCCATGCCTTCGAAGCCCTTCGAGCGCTTGACCTCGAAAGCCGGCACCTTGGCATCCGGCGCGCCCGGCATGGCGACGGCCGGATGGTCGGGCGAGCGCACAACCTTGCCGTCGACCAGCGTATCTAATACGGCCAGCACCTTGCCGTTCATGTCGGCCTTGATCAGGAACGGGCCGAACTCGTCGCCGATCCAGATCGCACCATCGGCGAACTGGAAGCTCTCGGGGTCGAAGTCGGCGCCGGTCAGGTAGCGCTCTTTCGTGCCTTCTTCGGCAATGCGGAACGGCACCTTCTTTTCCGGGTCGTGCAGGAACACCGTCTTCTGGCGCTTGAATTGGCCGCTCTTGAAGTCCACCGCGTAGTGGTTCAGGTAGAGCATGAAATCCGGCGAGTTGGCCTTGGCGCCGGCGCCGTTGTCGGTCAGGATCCAGAACGATCCGTCGGCCATGCGCTTGATGCCCGAATGGCCTTGGAGCGGCTGGCCCTTGAACGGCAGCGAGACGCCCGTCGGCCTACCGGCGGACGTGCCTTCGACGGAACCGATCTGCTCGACGCGTTTGGCAGTGGTGAACTTGCCGCTGGTCTGCAGGTCGGCAGGCGCGTTCTTCGGCGCGGCGACGAAGCTTTGGGCCGGGAGCACGGCGTGGCCGGCGAGCGTGGCGGGGAAGGCTTGCTCGGCCTGGGCTGAACCGAGAGCGGCGCAGGCGAGCGTTGCGCAGAATGCGATGCGGGTGATGGAGAACATGGAATCGGTGACCAGGCAAAAGCACAGACGATGCCCACCCCGATTGACGCGCCAATGACCCGACCGTGACGGTTCAGTGACGCCCCTAGCTCAAGCGCACTGAGTCCAGTGCCTTGACCCATTCCTCCGACCCGCATCGCGCACAGACATGCGCGGCGGTGTCGATGTGTGCGACGCGTCCGCAACAGGTGCAGGCGAAGTCTCCGGCTTCGGTCACCGTCCGGCTGCGCGCCTGATAGGGCTTGGGAAGGATCGGCAGACCCGGCTTCACTTCGTCGTCGGCAAAGTAATAGAAGCTCATGCTGCCGGACGTCTCCAGGATCGCCACCCTCACCTGCCCGACATGCTCGATCGACTGCTGCCGCATCTCGCTGAAGAATTCGTCCTTGGCATAGGTCGCCTCACCGTGCTCGGACGTCACGAATTCGCCGTTTTCGATCACGTAGACCGGGTCGCCTTCGAGCAGGCTCTCGAAACGCTCGCTGCGCGAAGCCAGCCAGGTCACGGCCCGATAGAACAGCAGGATGGACCCGAAAACCAGCATCGCCGGCACGATCGCATGGTCTTCGTTGAACATCGGATCGCCGGCCGCCGAACCGAGCCCGATGATGATCGCGACCTCGAAAATCGACAGCTGCCGGATGCCCTTCTTCCCAGACAACCGCAGGAAAGCGAGGATCATGCAGAACATCAACACCGTCCGAAAGACGATCTCGAAGGCGAACGAAAGGTCGAGATCGTTGAGGAAGACGGCGGCAAGGTCGATGGGCATGCGGGCGAGCATCGGCCAGCTTCGGTGTTTCCAGCCGTTCGGCCCTAGGCCGCGCACGGGAAAGGGCGCGGACTCAACGCAACGTCAGAGCAGCGCGGCGCCACGGCGGCGCATCAGCCGTCCGCCGAACATCACGACGCCCAGCGCCGCCACCACACACGCACTTCCCACCCATTGCAACGGCGACACCTGCTCGCCGAGCAGCAGCATCCCGGCCGCCAGCCCGACCACCGGCACGCCAAGACTGAACGGCGCCACGCGATTGGCCGGATGGCGCATCAGCAGCCCGGTCCACATCGCATAGGCGGCGACCGTCGCGAACCAGCCCAGGTAAGCCACGCCGGCCCAGGCGCCGAGGCTCGCATGCGTCCACTGCCAGCGCGTCGCGACCGGCTCGAAGAACCACGCCATCACCGCGAACGGCAGGATCGGCACCAGCGACATCCACACCACGAACGCCACCGGGTCGTAGCCCGGCTGTGATTGCTGCGCCCGCCGCACCACGATGTTGGACGCCGCCCACATCGCCGCCGAACCGAGATTGAGCACCAACCCCAGCAGCGTGATGCCGCCGCTCGCCGCGCCGCCGCTGGCGATGTTCAGCGCGAAGCAGCTCAAGCCCACAGCCGCCAGCGCCAGCCCCACGCGCAACGGCCCGCTCAGGCGCTCGTTGAGCAGGATCACGCCGAGGATCGTGGTGAAGAAAACCTGCGTCTGCATGACGACAGACGCCAGCGCCGCCGTCATGCCGACCTGCAACGCCACGAAAAGGAAGCCGAACTGACCGAGTTGCGCCAGCCCGGCAGGAAAGAGCCAGCGCCAGGAGAGTGCCGGCTTCCTGATGAAGAACAGCAGCGGCAGCACGGCGAAGACGTAGCGGAAGGCGCCGAGCTGGAACGGAGTGAAGTCGCGCAGGGAGAACTTCATCGCGACGAAATTGAGGCCCCAGATGACGACGACGCCGAGTGCGGCGAGGAGGTCGATGCCCATGAGGGGGCTCTGCGGGCCCGGCGCTGGTTGAACTTTCATGCGGCGATTGTGCGCGGCGGCTGGCGCGTCAGATCACTTCGTCGCGCAGGTAATACCAGCGGTACAACATGCTCTGGCCGAAGCGGCGGAACGGTGCGGCCCATTCGCCTTGCGCGGGGAACTGCAGCGGGCTGTCGTAGATGGGCAGGTCAAATACCGGGTCGTCGTGGCCGGCGATGCGTTGCGCCATCCGCCGGCCCGCGTGCGCCGAGAAAGACACGCCGTTGCCGCCGTAACCCAGCGCGTAGAACACGCTCTGCTTCGCGTCCGGCTGCACGATGCGCGGCATCATGTCGTGGGCTACGTCGACCCAGCCCCACCACGAGTAGTCGATCTGGATGCCCCTGAGCGGCGGGAACTTGCGCGACAGCCCGTCGACCAGCAGCCTGTAGTGCGTCTCGCGGCTCGCGTCCGCGCCGGTGATGGCGCTGCGGCTGCCGATCTGCACGCGCTTGTCGGGCAGCAACCGGTAATAGAAACGCAGCGTGCGCGTGTCGGTGATGGCTTCGTGCGTGAGGAAATTGGTCGCCTTGAGCTCGGCATCGGTCAGCGGCCGTGTGACGATCGAATTCGACAGCACCGGGAAGATCCGATTCTTGAGCGTCGGGTGCAGGCCGGGCGCGGTGTACGCGCCGGTCGCGATGCCGACCGCACGCGCCTTTACCGTGCCGCCCGGCGTCTTCAGGTGGTGCACGCCGCCCCTGGTTTCCCAGCCGATCACCGGGCTCGACGGATGCACGCGCGCCCCGCCCGCCCGCGCCCGCTTCATGTAGCTGTAGGCCAGCTTGAGCGGATGCACGCAGATGCCTTCGGCCTCGTGCATCGCGCCCTGCGCATCCTGGTCGTTGCAGTACTGGCTGCGCACTTCATCGGCGCTCAGCATCCGGGTGTCGTAGCCGAACTGGTCGCGCATCACCCGCGCCTCGTTCTGCAGGAAGGCCATCTTCTTGTCGCGGTGCGCGATGTACAGGTGGCCGCCGGGCTGCGGGTCGCAATCGGCGCCGGCCACCAGGCTCTTGAACGTCTCGAAGCCGTAGCGGATCTCGGCATCCAGCCGCTTCGCCGTCGGCAGGCCCCAGCGCTCGATCCACTGCGACCGATACAACCGACCGCTCGCGTTCTGACCCTGTCCGCCGTTGCGGCTGGTGCAGCCCCAGGCCACGCGGTTGGCTTCGAGCACCACCGCCTTGATGCCGTGCTCTTCCGCCAGGAACAGCGCGGTCGCCAGGCCGGTGAAGCCCGACCCGATGATCACCACATCGGCCTCGATGTCGCCGGTGACCGGGCCGTCGTCGTCGGGCGCCGACCCGGCGGTCGCGGCCCAGTAGGTCGGCGCGTAGTCGCGGTTGCGGCCGGGACCGTCGGACACCAGCGGGTCGTAGGCTGGGTCGTAGGGCGCGAACAGCTCGCGCTTCGTGGTGATGCTCATGGCGCGGCTCCGTTATGTGGCGGATGACGCAGCAGGCAACATCGACCGCGCCTTGCGGAACACGTTCTTCACCAGTATCTTTCCGTCCTTGAACGTGAACAGGTCGACGCCGTCCGACTCGCTGCGCGTGCCGTCGGCGGCAGTGCCGGTGAAGGTCCATTCGGACATCCCGCGCTCGCCCATCACCAGATGCCTGCCGTTGCGCCACTGCGCATCGGGGAACGCCGCCCATGCCGATGCGAAGGCCTTGCCGACCGCCTTGTGGCCGGTGTGGCGCGCGCCCCAGGCCTCCGGGCCGGCAGCGGTTTCGAAGACGCAATCGGCGTGCATGAAGCGCATCAGCGCGGGCAGGTCGTGGCGGTTCCAGGCGTTGGAAAACGCGGCAAGCATGTCGGTGGTGACAGTGTTTTGGGCGTTTTCGGCGTTTTCGGGGGTGATCAAGAGGTGTCCTCGGAAGGGTCGGATCGGCACGCAAAGTGCGTCTGCATGAATGTGAGCAAAGGTTAAGCTCCGCCTTTCCAACCCCATAGAGCCAGTCCGCACCCATCGTGAAAGCCAGACCCGCTCCCGCATGCACCATCGACGCCATCGCGCACTCTCGGGGTGCGCGCGCGAGTGCGCAGCCGCCGGTCCGATGAGCAGCGCACAGGCGCCGCCGACCACCCATCCGCTCTGGGCGCAGCTCTTCACGCTGGACGCCGACACCGGCTTGCCGCTGCAGGCACGACTGCGGCTCAAGGTGGTGCAGGTCATCCTCGACGGCCGGCTCGCGCCCGGTGCGGCGCTGCCTTCGTCACGCGATCTGGCGTCCACGCTCGGCCTGAGTCGCAACACCGTCACCGCTGTCTATCAGCAGCTCGTCGACGAGGCGTACCTTGAAGCGCGACCGCGCTCCGGCGTCTTCGTCGGCAAGAGCGCGATGCCGGCGTCAATTTCCGACCCCGCCGGCATCGTCGACCCCTTTAGCCGCGAAGGCGCCGCCGCCGGCACGGCGCCGCAATGGACGAAGCGCGTGCTGCGCTCGCTCACCGACAAGCCGACCCTGTCGAAACCCGAGCACTGGCGCGAAGTGCCCTACCCTTTTGTCTATGGCACGCACGACGCGCAGCTCTTCCCTACCGAAGATTTCCGCGAATGCTGCGTCCGCAGCCTCGCCCGCTCGCAACTGCCGCAATGGACGCCGGATTTCGAGACCGACGACGTGCCCGACCTCATCGAGCAGATCCGCACCCGCCTGCTCCCCAAGCGCGGCGTCTTCGCGCGCCCCGAGGAAATCCTCGTCACCGTCGGCGCGCAGCACGCCTTCTATCTGATCGCCGAGGCGCTCTTCGACCGCGAGACGCGCGTCGGCTTCGAGGAACCCGGCTACCCGCACGCGCGCAACACCTTCTCGCTGCGCACGTCGAACATCATCGGCGTGCCGGTCGACGAGCAAGGGCTGGTCGTCGAGTCGCTGCCCGAACTCGACTACGTCTTCGTCACCCCGTCGCACCAGAGCCCGACGACGCACACGCTGAGCCTGGAGCGCCGCCAGTGGCTGCTGCGCAAGGCTGAGCTGCAGGATTTCGTGGTGATCGAGGACGACTACGAGGCGGAGAACCTGTATGCGGGCGAGCCGATGCCCGCGCTGAAGAGCTTGGACAAGACCGGCCGCGTGATCTATATCGGGTCGCTGAGCAAGAGCCTGTCGCCCGCGACGCGGCTGGGATTCATCGTGGCGCAGAAGGAATTGGTGAGCGAATTGCGGGTGCTGCGGCACGCGATGGTTCGGCATCCGAGTGCGTTCTTGCAGCATGCGTATGCGCTGTTTTTATCGCTCGGGCATCACGACTCGCATGCGCGGAGGGTGAATCAGGTCTTGAGACAGCGGATGGATGCGGCGATGGCTGCGCTGGCTGAATACATACCTGAATTCGAATGCACGCCGGCGCAGGGTGGGGCTTCGTTGTGGGTGAAGACGCCGGATTGGTTGGATGGCGGGGAGTTGGCGGTTAGGGCGCGGGAGTTCGGGGTGTTGATTGAGCCGGGGGATGTGTTTTTTGCGGAGCCGGGGCGGCCTTGTAAATTCTTCAGGTTGAGGTTGTCGTCGATCGAAATCGGGCAGATAGGCCCAGGGGTGTTGGCGCTTCGGGATGCATTGCGCGCAATCGAACTGAAGATCAGAGGACGGTTAAGTGCATCGGAATGACTGTGCTGTGCGAACGCAACGGGTGGTTGCATTCGCGCCATTCAGTTGTACCGGCGCCGCTCTCGATCTTCAGGTGAGATAACGGCGAACGCCTAATTCGCGGGTCTGGCGATCGTCGCAGCTGGCTCTTTTCGAGTGCCACTTGGATGAGCGTGGTCGGAGCCCGTGGGATCGGCGATCTGCACTGCTTTTCCTTGTTGCCATCCGTCTGCGCCTTCGGCAATCGCAGGTGTCGGAATATCTTCGCGGTTTTTCTTCTTTGCGGCGCTGTCAATACCAAAGCGCTTGTCCCGGGCCGCCGCCATCTCGGCATTTGCCTGGCCATCCGCAGTGAAACCCATCATCAGTTGCGGCACGCCTATCGGCAGGTCTTTCTGAAGATCGGTATGCCACGTGTGAAATGTCTTCCCATAGGTATTGACCAGCTTCCTCATGAGTTCGTGTTCTGCCGCCTCAGGAATGCCGGGCGCAATAAGCTGGCCGGATTTGACTTCGTGGACATGGCTGTGCCAGAGCGCTTTCTCTGCCGCCGGCAGCGTCTTGAAAAGACGTTCGCTGACGATGTACTCGACGCCCATGAGCTTGGCATCCTTGACGTTTCCATCGTAGATCACACACTGGATCAGTTCCTCGTTCAGGATTGCGCAGTAGTGATGGGCCTCCATCTGACCCTGGATGTTTCCACTGTAGAAATGAAACCCATCGAGATACGCATTGATTGCCTCGATCGGGGCTTTGTTCTGTAGAGCGTCGGCACCCACCTCCAGCACCTTGGTGGTTGCCGTCTCCTTTTTCCCAGGAGATTCCACGTTCGATGCGGTGTTGTCGCCACCGCAGGATGCCAGTGCGAGCGCCAGCGCCACGGCCAGAAAAGTTTTTGAGTGAGCGAGCATGAGCTACCTTCGTTCCGGGCCCTCCACACTCGGCCGCCACCATTTCTTGTGTAGCGGTTAATAACTGGCATTGCTGTAGGCCGAACTTAAAGGACAGTGATCGCCACAGCTTCGTTCACATCCGTCCCTTCCACGGCACAACCCGCCCCTCCACCCACCGCATCAACAGATCAAACAAATAAGCCACAACCCCAATCACAATGATCCCCATGATCACGATATCCGTCCGCAGGAAATTCGACGCATTCAGCACCATCTGACCCAGCCCCAGATTAGCCGCCACCATCTCCGCAGCCACCAGCGTCGTCCATCCAAAGCCAATAGCAATCCGCATCCCGATCAAGATATCCGGCATCGCAGACGGCAAGATCACATGCCGCACCACCTGCATATAACTCGCCCCCATCGAATACGCTGCATTGATCTGCTCCTGCGACGCGCTGCGCATCCCGGCCCTTGCAGCCAGCGCCAGCGGAGCGAAGCAACTCAAGAAAATCAGCAGCACCTTCGGCAATTCATCGATCCCGAACCAGATGATGATCAGCGGCAGATACGCCAGCGGCGGTAGCGGGCGGTAGAACTCCAGCGGGGGGTCGAATATCCCGCGCATCACGCGGCTCATGCCCATCGCGATTCCAATAGGAATTGCCGTCACGCAAGCCAGCAAGAACGCCGAGAACACCCGGAACATGCTCGCCAGAAAATGCTGCCACAGCGGCTTGTCGTTCGCCTGCCCGGTCAGGTATTCGTAGAACTGCTGGAACACGGCCTGCGGCGTAGGCAGAAACAACGGCTTCACCAACCCAAGGTTGGTCACCGCGAACCACACGCCGATCAGCACGGCGACCGTGATCACGCTGATGCCGGCGCTGTTCCCTTCGCCCGGCACCTTGAACTTGCTGGTCTTCTGCCGCACGATCTTGCTGGCCTTCGTTGATGTCTTGGTCATTGACGGCGAAACAGTGGCTGGCACCGTGACCGGCGCGTCGATGGCGATATCAGGCATGCGCAGCCTCCCGCTGATGAATGATGGCGAGCACTTCTTCGCGCATGCGAATGAACTCGGGTTCGGACTTGACCTTGCGCGCGTCGCCGTGCGCGAGGAACTGGCGGGAGAACGGCACGTCGTCATACACGTGCGAGATGCGTCCCGGGCTCGGGCTCATGACGATCAGACGGGTTCCGAGGAACAGCGCTTCCTCGACCGAGTGGGTGATGAAGAACACCATCTTCTGCGCGGCGTCCCAAGCGCGCAGCAGGATTTCCTGGACGGTTTCGCGGGTGAAGGCGTCGAGCGCGCCCATCGGCTCGTCCATGAGCAGCACGGCCGGGTCGCTGGCGAGCGCACGGGCGATGCCCACGCGTTGCTGCATGCCGCCGGAGAGTTCGTAGACGGCGCGGTCGGCATATTTCTCCAGGCCGACGAGGGCGAGCTTGGCTTCGGCGACAGTGTTGCGGTCGGCCTTGCTCATGCCGCTCAGGCGCAGGCCGAGCGCGACGTTGTCTCGCACGTTGAGCCACGGCATGAGCGCATGTTTCTGGAACACGACACCGCGGTCGGCGCCGGGGCCGGTGACGGGTGCGCCGTCGAGCAGGATCTCTCCGCCCGACGGCGGCAGGAAGCCGGCGATGCAGTTGAGCAGCGTGCTCTTGCCGCAGCCCGACGCACCGAGCGCGACGACGAAATCGCCGTCGTGCATGGTGAGGTTGACCGGCGCGAGCGCCTGCAGCGTGCCGCCTTTGATAGCGTAGTGGACCTCGAGGTCGCGGATGTCGAGCGTGGGCATGGCGCTGTGTCCTTGTCGGGCTTCGCGCGTTATTTCGCCTTCATCGCCTTCTGCACGTACGCGGTCGTGACGAACGCGCCGTAGTCGGGCTTGACCTCCTGCACCCGGCCCTGCTCCTTCAGGAAGGCCGCGGTGCCGGCCATCGCCTTGGCCGCGCCGCCGCCGAGCCAGGTCGGGGACGCCTGCTCGGCGAGCGACGGGAAGGTGTAGAGCGCCATGGCGGGGCCGACGTCGGCTGGGTTCGCCTTGGTCCACTTGGCCATCGCCTTGATCTGCGCCGAATCGGCGGTCCAGCTCTTGCCCGAAGCCTTGTATTCCTCGTTGGCGCGGTTCAGCGCCTTCACGAAGGCGACCATGAAGGGCTCGTTCGCCGCAGCCCATTGCTTGTTGACGATGATGCCTTCGAAGGTCGGCGCGCCCCGCTTGCCGATGGCGCCGGAGGTCGCGATGACCTTGCCGTTCCCCTTGATCTTCGACAGAACCGGGTCCCAGATGAAGGTCGCGTCGATGTCGCCGCGCTCCCAGGCTGCCGCGATTTCGGGCGGGCGCATGTTCATGACATTGACATCCTTGCCCTGCACGCCGTCCATCTTCATGCCGGCCATCAGCTGGTAGTGGGCGGTCGAGACGAAAGGCGTCGCGACCTTCTTGCCCTTGAGGTCCTTCATGCTGGTGATGTTGGAACCGTTGCGCGCCACCAGCGCCTCGGCATCGGCGATGTCGGCGGAAATCCAGAACAGCTGGATGTCCTGGCCCTGGCTGGCCGCGGCGGTCAGCGGGCTCGAGCCGGCCTCGCCCATCTGCACGTCGCCCGACGCCATCGCGCGGATCACGTCGCCGCCGCCAGAGAACATGCGCCAGTTGATCTTGTAGCCGGTGGCCTTCTCGACCTCGCCCGACTCCATGACCAGCCGCAGCGGCACCAGCATGTCCTGATGGGCGAAAGTCAGTTCCTTGGTCTGTGCGCCGGCAGAAAAGCTGACGAGGCAGGCCGCGGCGGCCACGACCAGAGATTGAACGAACACCATGATGAGCTCCTGTGAATCGACATCGGAAGCGACGTCGAAACCCGGCGCCGCGCTGTCACGGACTTTGAAGGCAAGGCCTGGATCCGTGAAGTGCCAGCAAGTCGGCGCATCTGGAGCCAGAGCGCCGCCCGGCGCTGTCGATCTGGTGCGCGATGGTTCAGGAGCGTGCAGCGCGCATCACTTTGGCGCCGACCGGCGCGTTCTAGACTCGTACCCCATGCAAACCAACGACCGCTCCCCGCTCCGCACGGCCCGCCTGCTCGGCTACGCAGGACTGATCCCGTTTTTCGCCGGCGCCGCCTGGGTCTGGGCCGTGCGCGACACGCCGGCCGTCGGTTTCGCGACGTTCGCCCTGGCGACCTACGCCGCGACGATCACCGCATTCCTCGGCGGCGTGCACTGGGGACCGGCGCTGCGCGAAGGCGGCCGCGACATCGCCGCTCTGGTCTGGGGCGTGATGCCGCAGTTGGGAGCTTGGCTGGTGCTGTTGCTGCTGCCCTCGCACCTTGTGCTCGCGGCGCTGGCCGCGCTGCTGGCGCTTTGCTACCTGGTCGACCGGCGGATGTACGTCAGGGCGGGCCTGACGGCATGGTTGCCGCTGCGGCTGCAACTGACGCTGGGTGCAGTCGCGAGCTGCCTTGCCGGGGCACTGCTGCCCGTGTTGCGGTAGCGCCGATCAACTTGCCCGGCTCTGCGCCCGCCGCGACAGCATGTTGAACACTTCGACCAGCGTCGAGAAAGCCATTGCCGCGTAGATGTAGCCCTTCGGCACATGCACGCCGAAGCCGTCGGCGATCAGTACGGCGCCGATCATCAGCAGGAAGCCGAGCGCCAGCATGACGACGGTCGGGTTGCGGTTGATGAAGTTGGCGAGCGGGTCTGCGGCAATCAGCATCACCGTGACCGCAACGATCACCGCGATCACCATCACGGCGAGGTTGTCGGTCATGCCGACGGCGGTCAGGATCGAGTCGACGGAGAACACCATATCGAGCAGCACGATCTGCACGATGACCGACGAGAACGCGATCGTCGCCACCTTTGCAGCGCTGCCCGCTTCTGCGGGGCGCACCGGATCGACGTGATGGTGGATTTCCTTGGTCGCCTTCCAGATCAGGAACAGGCCACCGGCGATCAGGATCAGGTCGCGCCACGAGAACTGGGTCTCGAAGCTCGGCACGCCGGCCGCGTCGAGCGAGCCCTTGATGCCGAGGTCGAAAACCGGCGCCGTGAGGCCGACCAGCCACGCGATCATTGACAGCAGGCCGAGCCGCATGATCAGCGCGAGCGCAATACCGATGCGGCGCGCCTTCATGCGCTGATGCGCCGGCAGCTTGTTGGACAGGATCGAGATGAAGATCAGGTTGTCGATGCCAAGCACAACCTCCATGATCACAAGCGCGGCGAGCGCCGCCCATGCGGTCGGGTCGGAAAATAAGGCTTGCAGGCTTTCCACAGCGTTCCTTGGCTGAAATTGGGTGGGCGGATGATGCCCGTCGATTTGGATATCTTGGCCGATGACCAGCATTCGGCTGGGCCTTTTAGAGCTCGAAAGTTATACTTCACTATTTTTTTATAGAGTATAGATTCGATGCCGCCAACGCCTGTCGAACCCGATCTTTTCATTGACTTGCCCGTATCGGCGCAGACCAATTTTTCCGAGCTTGTCGAGCAGACACAGGTACGGATGCTGGAGCGTTCGGTTGCGGATCTACCAGGCTCGTTCAATAAGAAGGAGGTCAAGGGAACCCAGTACTGGTACTGGCAGTTTCGTGATTTGCAGGGAAAGCTGAAACAGGTTTACCTGGGCCCCGATGACAACAGACTGCGCGCACTAATCAAAAAACGCGAAGAAGGCAGAACACAGGCGTCGGACGGGGTCCACCGCTTGGCCGCCGCATGCACCGCGCTGGGTTGCCAAACGATTCTTCGTCCGCATTTCAAAGTCATCAGGCGACTGGCCGAACACGGATTCTTCGGCGCTGGCGGCGTGCTGATAGGCACCCATGCCTTCATCGCCATGTCGAACATGCTGGGTGTGCATTGGACAGGCGGATGGCGGACGAATGACATCGATTTCGCGCACGCAGGCAAGAATGTCTCCCTCGCGCTGCCGACCAATATGGAAGCGGATGTGCACGACGCCATCACCTCTCTGGAAATGGGTCTGCTGCCGGCAAGATCGATCACCACTGGCGAAGGCGCGACATACTTGAATGCCGGTCGGGGTGACATGCGCATCGATCTGCTGACGGTCGCTGGACGCAAAGACGATGTCTATCGCCACGCGCCGCTCAACGTCAATCTCCAGCCCTTGAAGTTCATGGAGTTCTCGCTCGAGAAAACAACCCAGACCACTATCCTTTCCGGCGAAGACGCGATCATCGTCAACATACCGTCTCCCATCCGCTATGCCCTTCATAAGCTGATCGTGATGGCTGAACGCGAAGAGCAGTTTCGTTCGAAGATCGCCAAGGATGCGGGCCAGGTTGCATCCCTGGTCTCCTACGCAATGGACCGGATGCCCCAAAACCTGGCGGAAGCGGGCATCGATCTCATGGGCCGTGGCAAAGGCTGGCGATCGCGCGCTGCCCAGGGTCTTGCACAACTCGCCATTTTTCATCCGGTGATTGCCGAAGAACTCGGCGCTGTATTGAAGTTGCGGGCGTCGCAGTAGCTAGGACGAGCACCGCTCCACGTCGCTCTACCAATAGGCTTACGACAATCCACGCGGCACACGTTGGTTGGTACTTTGCACCGCACCCCGATGTAAGCCTTCCCCGGCCGACTTCCCATAATGCCGCCGAGCCCTCGTTTGAAGGGCCGGTTCAGGGGGTTTCGGGATGTCGATCTTCGATGTGGAAGGCGGTGCGGGGACGCGCACGCTGAGGGTGCGGTTGCCTGCGTTTGAAGGGCCTTCGAGGGCTAGGCGTGGGCTCGGGTTGCCCCCTTGGGTGCCGGTTCGCCTCTCGGGTCGGGAGGGCGTGAACTCGCTGTTCTCCTATGAGCTGGTTCTCAAAGCGCCTGAGGCTGAGGGCGCGTACGGGGCATCTTCCGACGCCATCGATATCGACCTCGACAGCTGGGTCGGACGCGAGATCGGCTGCTGCATCGAGCTCGACGGCACCGGCTTTCGCGAGATCAATTCGATCGTCACCGAGGCGTGTCTGTGGGGCGAGGAAGGCCGGCACGTTCAGATCCGACTGACGCTGAAGCCTTGGCTTCATCTGGCCACGCTGCGCACGGACTGCAGAATTTTCCAGAATAAGACAGTTGTTCAGATTCTGGACGAAGTGCTCGTCGATTACGGATTTCCGGTGGAGAAGCGGCTGGTCGAGCGCTATCCGGTGCGGTATTTTCAGACGCAGTTCAAAGAGACGGACTTTGAATTCGTCGCGCGGCTTTGTGCGGAA
>JAQGMX010000069.1 GCA_028292145.1 Variovorax sp. | reverse complement strand
TACCCCGGCGCGAGCGTCGAAGACGACTTCGGCGTCATGCACGGAGGGCATTCGTGAGCTTCTGGAATCCTGCCGACGTCGGCTACGCCGCGCGCACCAAGCTTGCGGATCTGGGGCAGGGCGCCCGGTTGTTCGCACGGCTCGTGGGCCCGGGTGCGAGCAGCCTCCGGCGCTTCGGACTGGTGCGCGACCAGATCCACTTTCTCGGCAACTATTCGTTGGCGATCATCGCGGTGTCGGGGCTGTTCGTCGGCTTCGTGCTGGGCCTGCAGATGTATTACGCGCTGCAGCGCTACGGGTCGTCCGAAGCGCTGGGGCTGCTGGTCACGCTGAGCCTGGTCCGCGAACTGGGGCCCGTCGTGGCTGCGCTGCTTTTCATCGGTCGCGCCGGCACGTCGCTGACGGCGGAGATCGGCCTGATGAAGTCCGGCGAACAGTTGAGCGCCATGGAAATGATGGCGGTCGATCCGGTGCAGCGCATCCTTGCGCCGCGTTTCTGGGCCGGCGTCATCACGATGCCGTTGCTGGCGGCCGTCTTCAGCGCCGTCGCCGTCATGGGCGGTTACGTGGTCGGCGTTCTGCTGCTGCACGTCGACTCGGGCGCGTTCTGGGGCCAGATGCAGAACGGCGTCGATGTCTGGAAAGACGTCGGCAACGGCATCGTCAAGAGCGTCGTCTTCGGCTTCACCATCAGTTTCATCGCCTTGCTGCAGGGTTTTGCGGCGCAGGCCACGCCGGAAGGCGTTTCGCGTGCAACGACCCGCACTGTCGTAGTGGCATCGCTGGCCGTGCTGGGGCTCGATTTCCTGCTCACAGCCATGATGTTCAGCATCTGAACCCATAGATTCAACAGATCAAAAGAGATCGCATTCATGCAACGTTCCAAAAACGATATCTGGGTCGGCCTGTTCGTGCTGATCGGCGCGGCGGCCGTGCTTTTCCTGGCGCTCCAGTCGGCCAACCTGCTGAGCCTCAATTTCCAGAAGACCTACACGGTCACTGCGCGTTTCGACAACATCGGCGGCCTCAAGCCGCAGACGGCGGTCAAGAGCGCCGGCGTCGTGGTCGGCCGGGTCGAATCCATCACTTTCGACGACAAGATCTTCCAGGCAGGCGTCACGCTGTCCATGGAGGACCGCTACAAGTTTCCGAAGGACAGTTCGCTCAAGATCCTGACCAGCGGATTGCTCGGCGAGCAGTACATCGGCATCGAGGCCGGCGCGGAAGAGAAAAACCTGCAGGCCGGCGATGTCATCAGTTCCACGCAATCGGCGGTGGTGCTCGAGAATCTGATCAGCCAGTTCCTTTTCAGCAAAGCCGCCGATGGAAGCGATTCCAGCGCGACACCCGCTCCCAAAAAATGACCTCCCGAAATCTTCCTTCCTCGCCCGTCGCCTCTGTTCCAGGACGCCGCGCGCGACTCGTCGGTGCCATCGCGCTGATGAGCGTGCTGACCGGTTGTGCCACCGGACCGGGCGCAAACCCGGCCGATCCGCTGGAACCGTTCAACCGCGGTGTCTCGCGTTTCAACGACGTGGTCGACGACAACGTGCTGGTGCCCGTGGCCAGCACCTACCGTCGCGTGCTGCCTTCGATGGTGCGTACCGGCGTGAACAACTTTTTCTCCAACCTCGGAGAGGTCTGGAATTTCGCGAACAGCGCGGCGCAGCTCAAGCCGCAGGCGACTGTCGAAAGCCTGATGCGCTTCAACGTGAACACGTTCTTCGGACTCGGTGGCCTGCTGGACATCGCGACCGAGGTCGGTATCGATCGTCATTCGGAAGATTTCGGCCAGACGCTGGGTCGTTGGGGCGTGCCTCCCGGCCCTTATGTCGTGATTCCGCTGCTCGGCCCGTCGACCGTGCGCGACACCGCCGCGCTGCCGATCGACGTCTACGGCGATCTCGTCGGGCAGGTGGCGGACGTGCCGGTGCGCAATTCGATGTACGTTTTGCGCATCGTGGACATTCGGTCGAATTACCTTCGAGCCGGCCAGCTGATCGGCGATGCCGCCCTCGACAAGTATTCGTTCACGCGCGATGCGTACCTGCAGCGTCGCCGCAGCGATGTCTACGACGGCAACCCGCCCGACGACGGCTCGGGCAAGGACTGACGACGGTCGCAACCGGTTGCATCCGGTTGCACTAGACGCGCAAGTCGCCGGAACCGTCGCGAATATCAGTCTTCCAACACTTTCGCGAACCGTTTTTCGGTTGTAGTGTTTTGATTTTTCGATTGCGCATCGTTGCGCAATTCATTCAGAGACCCGATCCGATATGAATTCAACCGTTACCGTCCAACGCCGCGTCCTCGGACGCATCGTCCTTGCCGGCGCCATGTTCCTGAGCGCCGCCGCTGTTTTCGTTGCCCCCGCCGCGCATGCAGCCGATGAAACGCCAGATGCTCTGGTCAAACGCCTGTCGAGCGATGTGCTCGACACAATCAAGGCCGACAAGTCGATCAAGGCCGGCGACATCGACAAGATCATGTTGCTGGTCGACAGCAAGATCATGCCGAACGTGAACTTCCAGCGCATGACGGCGTCGGCGGTCGGTCCGGCCTGGCGCCAGGCGACGCCTGAGCAGCAGAAGCGTCTCCAGGACGAATTCAAGACATTGCTGGTTCGCACGTACGCCGGCGCGCTCGATCAGGTCAGCGACCAGAGCGTGACGGTGCGTCCGTTCCGCGGTTCGGCGGATGAGAAGGAAGTACTGGTCCGTACGGAAATCCGCGGCGGCGGAGATCCGGTCCAGCTCGATTACCGACTCGAAAAGACGCCCGGCGAGGCCGGTGGCTGGAAGGTCTACAACCTGAACGTGCTCGGCGTGTGGCTGGTCGATACCTACCGCACCCAGTTCTCGCAGCAGATCAATAGCAAGGGCATCGACGGCCTGATCGCTGCGCTGGCTGCCCGCAACAAGAGCAACGCCAAGAGCTGAACATGCTGGTGCTGCCGCCCAAGCTGACGCACGACGAGGCACCTGCCTGCATGCGCATGTTGCAGCAGGGGCTTGCAGCGCTGACCGGCTCCGCCGCGGTCGTCGATGCGAGTGCGTTGACGCGCTTCGATTCTTCGGCGCTTGCGGTCCTGCTGGAATGCCGGCGCGAGGCGAGTGCGCTGGGTCGAAGTTTTGCGGTGCGCGGACTCTCTCCGCGCCTGCGCGAACTGGCTTCGCTTTATGGCGTGGCGGGGCTGTTGCCGACGGCGCCCTGAGCCGTTGCTTGGACCGGCCCAAGACCCGCTCCGCCGGTCTTCTCGCCCGACCCCGTAAAATCGCAGGCTCTCATGCCTGCGATCTCGTTCCAAACGGTCTCCAAGACCTATCCCCCCACCAAACAACAACGCGCACAGGGCCTCACCGGCCTGAAAGCCGTCGACCAGGTCGATTTCCAGATCGAACAGGGCGAGTTCTTTGGACTGCTCGGCCCCAACGGTGCCGGTAAAACGTCCCTCATCAGCATGCTTGCCGGTCTTTCGAGACCGACCAGCGGCGCGATTTCGGTTCATGGATTCGACGTGCAGCGCGATTACGCGCAGGCGCGCCGGCATCTGGGCATCGTCCCGCAGGAACTGGTTTTCGACCCGTTCTTCAATGTGCGGGAATCTTTGCGCATCCAGTCGGGCTATTTCGGCATCAAGAAGAACGACGCCTGGATCGACGAACTGCTGCACAGCCTCGGACTCTCCGACAAGGCGGAATCCAATCTGCGGCAGTTGTCGGGCGGCATGAAGCGCCGGGTGCTGGTCGCGCAGGCGTTGGTGCACAAGCCGCCGGTGATCGTGCTCGACGAGCCGACCGCCGGGGTCGACGTCGAACTGCGCCAGACGCTCTGGCAATTCGTCGCCCGACTCAACAAGGAGGGCTGCACCGTGCTGCTGACCACGCACTACCTCGAGGAAGCGGAGGCGCTGTGCCACCGCATCGCGATGCTCAAGCAGGGTCGCGTGATCGCGCTCGACCGCACCAGCGAACTGCTGAAATCGGCGGCGAGCAACGTCCTGCGCTTCAAGACCGATGCCGAGCTGCCTCTGGACATCGCGCAGCACGCCCGCATCACCGGCCGCATCGTGCAGTTGCCGGCCAAGGACGCGCATGAAGTCGAACAGCTGCTTTCCGCGCTGCGGCAGGCCGGCGTGATGGTCGAGGACGTCGAAATGCGCAAGGCCGATCTGGAAGACGTGTTCATCGACCTGATGGCCGGCGAACAGACGCCGCTGGAGGTGACCAAGCCATGATGTTCAACCCAACCGGCTGGCGCGCGCTGCTCTACAAGGAAACGCTTCGCTTCTGGA
Source organism: Variovorax sp. (assembly GCA_028292145.1). Lineage (GTDB taxonomy): Bacteria > Pseudomonadota > Gammaproteobacteria > Burkholderiales > Burkholderiaceae_C > Variovorax. The sequence continues at coordinate 7,252 of JAQGMX010000069.1, read as the reverse complement.
AAGTCGGCTACCAGACGGTCGGCGCACCGGTACTGACCGCCGTGCTGTACCTGATGGTGTTCGGCCATGTGCTTGAAGATCACGTCAAGGTCTACGGCACGGTCAGCTACACCGCGTTCCTGATTCCCGGCCTGGTGATGATGAGCGTGCTGCAGAACGCGTTCGCCAACAGTTCCTCGTCGATCATCCAGAGCAAGATCATGGGCAGCCTGGTGTTCGTGCTGCTGACGCCGCTGTCGCACTGGGGCTGGTTCCTGGCTTACGTCGGTTCGTCGATGATCCGCGGGCTGGTCGTCGGCCTGGGCGTGCTTCTGGTGACGCTGTTCTTCGCGATTCCGCCGATGGCTGCACCGCTGTGGATCGTGGTTTTCGCGTTCCTCGGTGCGGCGCTGCTCGGTACGCTGGGCGTGATCGCCGGGCTCTGGGCCGAGAAATTCGACCAGATGGCGATGTTCCAGAACTTTTTGATCATGCCTATGACCTTCCTTTCGGGCGTGTTCTATTCGATCGGCTCTCTGCCGCCGTTCTGGCAGACCGTGAGCCACATGAATCCGTTCTTCTACATGATCGACGGCTTCCGCTACGGCTTCTTCGGCGTCAGCGATGCGTCGCCGTGGCTCAGCCTGGGCATCGTCGGCACCGCATGGCTGGTCGTCAGCGCCGTCGCCGTCCACATGCTGCGCATCGGCTACAAGATCCGAAGCTAACCGTTCAACCTGTTTTATGACCGCCGAAGAACTCCAAGCCATCATCTCCGCCGACCTGCCGTGCGAGCACATCGCTCTCGAAGGCGACGGCCGGCACTGGTACGCGACCATCGTCGCGGCCGAATTCGACGGGCTGCGCCCCATCCAGCGGCACCAGCGCGTCTACAAGACCCTGGGTGCGAAAATGCACACCGACGAGGTGCATGCGTTGTCGATGAAAACCTACACGCCGGCCGAATGGGCCCGCCTTCCCCGCTAGTCTTTTCTGCTGGATTTCTCATGGACAAACTTCTGATTCGCGGCGGGCGCACGCTCGGCGGCGAGGTGCTCGTTTCCGGCGCCAAGAACGCGGCGCTGCCCGAACTCTGTGCCGCATTGCTGACCGACCAGCCGGTGACGCTGCACAACGTGCCGCGCCTGCAGGACGTGACGACCATGCTCAAACTGGTCCGCAACATGGGCGTGACCGCCGAGCGCTCCGAGAACGCGGACGGCAGCGGCACCGTGCGGCTCGATGCCGGCGACCTGACCAACCTCGAAGCGCCCTACGAACTGGTGAAGACGATGCGCGCGTCGGTGCTGGCGCTCGGCCCGCTGCTGGCGCGCTTCGGTCGCGCCAAGGTGTCGCTGCCCGGCGGCTGCGGCATCGGCTCGCGGCCGGTCGACCAGCACATCAAGGGAATGCAGGCGATGGGCGCGGAAATCGTCGTCGAGCACGGCTACATGCTGGCCAAGCTGCCGGCCGGCCGCACGCGGCTGATGGGCGCGCGCATCCTGACCGACATGGTGACCGTCACCGGCACCGAGAATTTCCTCATGGCCGCCGCGCTGGCCGAGGGCGAAACGCTGCTGGAGAACGCGGCGCAGGAGCCCGAAATCGTCGACCTGGCTGAAATGCTCATCAAGATGGGCGCGAAGATCGACGGCCACGGCACCAGCCAGATCCGCATCCAGGGCGTCGACAAGCTGCACGGCTGCGAGCACGCGGTGGTGGCCGACCGCATCGAAGCCGGCACGTTTCTGTGCGCGGTGGCGGCGACCGGCGGCGAAGTCTTCCTGCGCCACGCGCGCGCCGACCATCTCGACGCCGTCATCGACAAGCTGCGCGATGCCGGCTGCGACGTCAAATCGGTCGAAGGCGGCGTGCGAATCGCCTCCAAGGGCGGCCCGACGCTGAAGGCGCAGGCCTTTCGCACGACCGAATACCCGGGTTTCCCGACCGACATGCAGGCGCAGTTCATGGCGCTCAACTGCGTCGCTCAGGGTTCCGCCGCCGTCACCGAGACGATTTTCGAGAACCGCTTCATGCACGTGAACGAACTGGTTCGGCTCGGTGCATCGATCCACGTCGACGGCCGGCTCGCGCTGATCGAGGGTGGCGCCGAATTGTCCGGCGCGACCGTGATGGCGACCGACCTGCGCGCATCCGCCAGCCTGGTGATCGCCGGGCTGGTGGCCGACGGCGAGACGATGGTCGACCGCATCTATCACCTCGACCGCGGCTACGACCGCATCGAAGCCAAGCTGCGCGGCCTGGGCGCCGATATCAGCCGCGTGACCGGAGCTGCGGCGTGATCACGCTGGCGTTGTCGAAGGGCCGCATCTTCGAGGAGACCCTGCCGCTGCTCGCCGCCGCCGGCATCGAGGTCACCGAAGACCCCGAAAAGTCGCGCAAGCTGATCCTCGCGACCACCCGGCCGGACGTGCGCGTGGTGCTGGTGCGCGCTTCCGACGTGCCGACCTATGTGCAATACGGCGGCGCCGACCTCGGCGTGACCGGGCTCGACGTGCTGCTCGAACACGGCAACCAGGGCCTCTACCAGCCGCTGGACCTGAAGATCGCCGCTTGCCGCCTGAGCGTGGCCGTGCGCGCCGACTACGACTACGCCTCGGCCGTGCGCCAGGGCTCGCGGCTCAAGGTCGCCACCAAGTACGTCGGCCTGGCCCGCGATTTCTTCGCCGGCAAGGGTGTGCATGTCGACCTGATCAAGCTCTACGGCAGCATGGAACTGGCGCCGCTGACCGGCTTGGCCGATGCGATCGTCGACCTGGTGTCGACCGGCAACACGCTCAAGGCGAATCATCTGGTCGAGGTCGAACGCATCATGGACATCAGCGCGCGGCTGGTGGTGAACCAGGCGGCGCTCAAGCTCAAGCGCGAACCGATCCGCCGCATCCTCGACGCCTTCGCGTCGGCCATTCCTTCCAAGTAACTTCGAAACAAACGTCTCCACGTCTGAACGTCATGACATCGACTGCCGCTCCCGCACGCCTGTCCACCGCCTCGGCCGATTTCGAAGCCGCTTTCAAGGCGCGGCTGCATTGGTCGGCGGAAGCTGACGCAGCCATCGAGCAGCGCGTGGCCGAGATCCTGGCCGACGTGCAGCAGCGCGGCGACGTGGCCGTGCGCGAATACACGGCGCGCTTCGACCGCCTCGACGCGCCGGACATGAAGGCGCTGGAACTCACGGCCGACGAACTGCGCGCCGCCTTCGAATCGCTTCCTGCCGTGCAGCGCGAGGCGCTCGAAGCCGCCGCGCGGCGCGTGCGCAGCTATCACGAGGCGCAGAAGAAGGCGAGCGGCGAGAGCTGGAGCTATCGCGACGAGGACGGCACGCTGCTCGGGCAGAAAGTGACGCCGCTGGACCGTGTCGGCATCTACGTGCCGGGCGGCAAGGCTGCGTATCCGTCGAGCGTCTTGATGAACGCGATTCCGGCGCACGTCGCGGGCGTCGGCGAAATCATCATGGTGGTGCCGACACCGGGCGGCGAGAAGAATGCGCTGGTGCTGGCTGCGGCGCACGTCGCCGGCGTGAGTCGCGCCTTCACGATCGGCGGCGCGCAGGCCGTGGCCGCGCTGGCTTACGGCACGGCGACGGTGCCGGCCGTCGACAAGATCACCGGCCCCGGCAACGCGTACGTCGCTGCAGCCAAGCGCCGCGTGTTCGGCACGGTCGGCATCGACATGATCGCCGGCCCGAGCGAAATACTGGTGCTGGCCGACGGCAGCACGCCGCCCGACTGGGTCGCGATGGACCTTTTCAGCCAGGCCGAACACGACGAACTGGCCCAGAGCATCCTGCTGTGCCCGGACGCTGCATATATAGAGCGCGTGCAGCAGTCCATCGACCGGCTGCTGCCGACCATGCCGCGCAAGGAAATCATCGCCGCGTCGCTGAACGGCCGCGGCGCGCTGATCCAGACGCGCGACATGGAAGAAGCCTGCGAAATCAGCAACCGGATCGCACCAGAGCACCTGGAAATCAGCAGCAACGAGCCGCACCGCTGGGAACCGCTGCTGCGCCACGCGGGCGCGATCTTCCTCGGCGCCTACACCAGCGAAAGCCTGGGCGACTACTGCGCCGGCCCCAACCACGTGCTGCCAACCAGCGGCACGGCGCGTTTTTCCAGCCCGCTCGGCGTGTACGACTTCCAGAAGCGCTCCAGCCTGATCGAGGTGAGCGAGCAGGGCGCGCAGGTGCTCGGCCGCATCGCCGTCACGCTGGCCGAGGGCGAAGGTCTTTCGGCGCATGCGGAAGCAGCGCGCATGCGTCTGCGCAAGGAGTGAAGGCATGCGCCGGATTTCGACAGGTTTTGCCACTTCTTTGGCCGTGATTTCTTGCGTGGCCGGACTGGCCGGCGCCGCTGGAAGTGCGCAGGCGATGAGCATCCGCGAGCTGCGAACGCTCGAAAACAACGAGAAAGACGGCAAGCTCTACGCCAACTACTACCTGGTCGGCGTCATGGAAGGGCTGCGCGAGGCTGGCGATGCCGCCGCACGCGAAGGCCGGAAGCCGCCGTTCTGCGTGCAGGGGCGGCGTTTCGAGCCTGTCATGGCGCGCGGCCTCTACCAGGGCGAACTCGCGCGCAATGCCGACACCTACGAAGCCGACATGCCGGTGCAACTGGTCCTGTCGGCGGCGCTGCGCAACAGCTTTCGCTGCACGCAGTGATTCCTGAAAAGTCCCGAATGACCTCCGATTCTTCTGCCTCCCTCAGCAACCGGGCGTTGCAGCGCATCCGCCCCGATGTCCGCGCCATGCACGCCTACGCCGTGCAGGACGCGACCGGCTTCTGCAAGCTCGACGCGATGGAGAACCCGCACACGCTGTCGCCGGCATTGCAGGGAGCGCTCGGCCGCCGGCTCGGCGCGCTGGCACTGAACCGCTATCCCGGCGACTGCGGCAACGATCTGCGCCGCGCGCTTGCCGACTACGCGCAGATGCCGGCTGGCTTCGAGCTGATGCTCGGCAACGGTTCCGACGAGCTAATTTCCCTGGTCACCATGGCTTGCGACATGCCCGGCGCGACGGTATTGGCGCCGGTGCCGGGCTTCGTGATGTACGCGGTCAGCGCGCAGTTGCAGGGTCTGCGCTTCGTCGGCGTACCGTTGACGGCGGATTTCGAGCTCGACGGCCCGGCCATGCTGGAGGCGATTGCACGCGAGAAGCCGGCCATCGTCCATCTGGCCTATCCCAACAACCCGACAGCCAACCTCTGGGATGACGCCGTCATCGAGCAGATCGTCGAGGCACAGGGCGCGCAGGGCGGCTTGGTCGTCATCGACGAGGCCTACCAGCCCTTCGCCGCCCGCAGCTACCTCGATCGCGTCGCTAAGCTCGGCCATGTGCTGCTGATGCGCACTTTGAGCAAGTTCGGTCTGGCCGGCGTGCGGCTGGGTTATCTGATGGGCCCTGCGGCGCTGATCGCCGAGATCGACAAGGTGCGCCCGCCCTACAACATCAGCGTGCTGAACTGCGAATGCGCGCTTTTCGCGCTCGAACATGCCGACGTTTTTGCCGCGCAGGCCGAAGACATCCGCGCCCAGCGCACCTGGCTGGTCGACAAATTGGGGCGTTTGCCCGGCGTGAAGCAGTGGCCGAGCGAGGCCAACATGATCCTGATCCGCGTGCCGGACGCGACAAAAACCTTTGAGGGCATGAAAGCGCGGGGCGTGCTGGTCAAGAACGTTTCTAAAATGCACAGCTTGCTGGCGAATTGCCTGCGCCTGACCGTCGGAACGGCCGACGACAACGCGCAGATGTTCGCGGCGCTCGAATCATCCCTATGAACACCCCCACGGCACCCGACGCCGTCGTGAGCAGCGTCGGACGTACAGCGTCCGTCACGCGCAACACGGCGGAAACGAAGATCACCGTCCAGGTCAATCTCGACGGTACCGGCCGCGCGAGACTCGCCACCGGCATCGGCTTTTTCGACCACATGCTCGACCAGATCGCCCGCCACGGGATGATCGATCTCGACATCGACTGCCAGGGCGACCTGCACATCGACGGCCATCACACGGTGGAAGACGTCGGCATCACGCTCGGTCAGGCGGTCGCGAAAGCGGTCGGCGACAAGCGCGGCCTCCGCCGTTACGGCCATGCCTACGTGCCGCTCGACGAAGCGCTGAGCCGCGTCGTGATCGACTTTTCGGGCCGTCCGGGCCTGCATCTGCACATTCCTTTCACCAGCGGAATGATCGGCGGCTTCGACAGCCAGCTGACCTACGAGTTCTTCCAGGGTTTCGTGAACCACGCTTCCGTCACGCTGCACATCGACAACCTCAAGGGCATCAACGCGCACCACCAGTGCGAAACGGTGTTTAAGGCGTTCGCCCGTGCGCTGCGCGGCGCGCTTGAACTTGATCCGCGCTCGGCCGGGATGATCCCGTCGACCAAGGGTTCGCTCTGAGCGCGTCGATGAAAGCCAATACCGTCGCCGTCGTCGATTACGGCATGGGCAATCTGCGCTCGGTGTCGCAGGCGGTTCAGCATGCGGCCGATCAGGTCGGCGTGGAAGTCTTCGTGACCTCCGATCCCGACGTCGTGCGCAAGGCGTCCCGCGTGGTTCTGCCGGGACAGGGCGCGATGCCCGATTGCATGCGGGAACTGCGCGATTCCGGCTTGCAGGCGTCGGTGCTCGAAGCGGCCGCCAGCAAGCCGCTGTTCGGCGTCTGCGTCGGCATGCAGATGCTGCTGTCGCACAGCCATGAAGGTCCGACCAACGGGCTGGGGCTGATCCCCGGCGAAGTCGTGAAGTTCGACCTGGCGGGTCGTCTGCAGCCGGACGGCAGCCGTTTCAAGGTGCCGCAGATGGGCTGGAATCAGGTCCGCCAATCACAGCCGCATCCTGTCTGGGCCGGCGTGCCGGACGACGCATACTTCTATTTCGTCCACAGTTTCTATGCGCGCCCGGCCGATGCCCGCCACAGCGTGGGCGAAGCGGACTATGGTGCGTACTTCACCGCCGCCATCGCACGCGACAATATCTTTGCAACCCAGTTCCACCCCGAGAAGAGTGCGGATCACGGTTTGCAGCTCTACCGCAACTTTCTCCACTGGAACCCATGACCGTCACGGTCATCTCGCCATGCTGCTGATTCCCGCCATCGATCTCAAGGACGGCCACTGTGTTCGCCTCAAACAGGGCGACATGGACCAATCGACCATCTTCAGCGAGGACCCGGCCGCGATGGCGCGCAAGTGGGTGCAAGCCGGCGCGCGCCGGCTCCATCTGGTCGACCTGAACGGCGCCTTCGC
>JAQGMX010000106.1 GCA_028292145.1 Variovorax sp. | reverse complement strand
CTTTCGTCCCATGCGTGATCCCGGCCGCGTTCCATCTCGAATAACTCCCAGCCCCATTGATCAACACTTCCTGCTTCGCCGTGATCGAAATCCGCTCTGCGGTGTGCGTGATCTCCAGCTTCGCCAGCAGATGGATCGCGTTCTGCAGCGCGGTGATGTCGATGTCGCCGCTGGCTGCAATCAGGCGCATGCCTGCTTTGGCTGCGAACAGGCGAATGGCTTCGCGGGCGCTGGCGAGGAAGCTGCGGCCTGACGAAACGCTGGTGTGGCCGCCGCTGGTGATGGCCGTGTGGTCGCCGCTGGCGATGTGGGTGGATTCGGTGGCGATGCTTTCGATGCCGGCTGCGCTGGCGAGTACGAGGTGCGGCTGCGCCAACTCGGGAAAGGCACTTTCGACTGAGCCTTTGCCCGAACCGCTGGACTTGCTGCCGGTCCCCTTTATCTCTTCGTCTTGCTTTCGCAACGCCTCCGCCACCGCATCCTGATCGCCGCCGTCCTGCGCCCGGGCTTGCTTGGCCGCATCAAACAACAGCGCATGCTGGTCCTGCGCTGCCGCCAGTCGTGCCGCGCTCTCGGCTAATTCCTTGGCATGGCCGGCTGCCTTCGTCCGGGTCTCCGTCGTGATCAGCAGCCCATCACCCGCTCGCAGCACCCCATGCCCATCCGTCCGCAATTCGAACCCTTCGCCCCGCGCATCCTTCCGCCCCGCGTTGTCTTCGATCCGCGTCAGATATCCCAATCCCAAACTCGAACTCTGGTGATCGCTCTTGAGCTGCACCTGTATACGTTTGGCCGTGTCGTCCAGCACCAGATGATTCGACCGCCCCATGGCGCTGTTGCCGCAGCCGTCGGCTAGTTCTCGCGACCGAAATCCTGACAGCGCCGACTGTCCCGGCAGGGCCCACGGCGGCATGTTCAGCTGGTTGTGGACGCGTCCGGTGCAGATCGGCAGGTTCGGATCGCCGCCGATGAAGTCGACGATGACTTCCTGGCCGATCCGAGGCAGCTGGACGCTTCCAAGCTGGTTGCCCGCCCACGGCGAACTGACCCTGAGCCAGCAGGTGCTGTTCTGGTTCTTCTGTCCGATGCGGTCCCAGGGAAACTGCACCTTGATGCGGCCGAGCGAATCCGTCCACACATCCCGGCCTTCCGGGCCGACGACGAGCGCCACCTGCGGGCCGTGGCTGAAAGGCTTTGCCGGAACGCCTTCAGGCCGCAACGGTTCGTTGACGGGATGCAGCGTAAGTTCGGTGCGGACCTGCCAGCGTTGCGAGCGGTGGCTGCAGCCTTCGATCCGCCGCTGGCTATCCTGCCCCACATCCTCGATCAACAGGCTTGCCTCCAGCACCAGATGCTCGACGTTCGCCGCCTCTCTCGGATGGCCGGTCAGCCGAAACACGCAACCGGGCACCATTCCACGCAGGTTGCCGCTGGCTTGCACGCGGGCGCCGGCCGTGCGCAACGCTTCCATCCGCAGCGAAGCGATCTGCCGGCCTTCGGCCTGCGCGTCGTTCGGCTCGACGGCTTCGAGCGCAGCGCCTGCGCCTGGCTGGGCGTAGTGGCTGTCGGCATGCCAGCGGTAGACCTCGCTGTCGGCTTGAGCAGTGGTCCTCGGATCAGACCGAACAACCGACAGATCGGCGCGCGGGCGCAGGTAGTCGTAATCGCGCGTCGAGTAGCGCCCGCTGGTCAGCCGGCTCGCAGGCGCGAAACTGTGGAGGTATTCAGCATCGGTCTTCCAGCCCGGCGCGTGATAGTCGACTTGGCGATACATCGCGCTCGGCATGTCGCTGAACGCACCGATCGCATCGGTAAGGATCAGGCGATGCGGACCGGTGGATGCGTCATCGTCGAATTGGTCGGCTCGCGCGGCATCGGACCCCAACGGCCCATGCTCGAAGTGGAAATTGATCCCCCATTCCGCACAAAGCCGCGCGAAGAATTCAAAGTCCGTCTCATTGAACTGCGTCTGGAAATCCCGCACCGGATAGCGCTCGGCCAGCCGCTTCTCCACCAGAAATCCGTAATCGACGAGCACATCGTCCAGAATCTGAACAACTGTCTTGTCCTGGAAAATTCTGCAATTTGTGCGCAGCGTCGCCAGATGAAGCCAGGGTTTCAGCGTCAATCGGATCTGAACGTGCCGGCCTTCCTCGCCCCACAGACAAGCCTCCGTGACGATCGAATTGATCTCGCGAAGACCTGTGCCGTCGAGCTCGATGCAGCAGCCGATCTCGCGTCCGATCCAGCTGTCGAGGTCGACATCGATGGCATCAGCCGGCAGCCCAAACGACCCGGTTGCCTCGTCCGCCTTCAGCACGAGCTCATAGGAGAAAAGCGAGTTCACGCCCTCCCGACCCGAGAGGCGAACCGGCACCCAAGCCGGCGACCCGAGCCCGCGCCCAGCCCTCGCAGACTCCTCAACCGCAGGCAACCGCACCCTCAACGTACGTGTCCCCGCACCGCCTTCACCATCGAAGATCGACATCCCGAAACCCCCTGAATTGGCCCTTCAAACGAGAGCTCGGCGGCATTATGGGAAGTCGCTCGGGGAAGGCTTACATCGGGGTGAGGCGCAAAGTACTAACTAAAACGCAGCGTCACGCGCAGCGCAATACAAACTGCCGATCCCGCAACCGCATACGCTCCGCCTTCAGCCGATCTTGCTCATCCCCGGACCTCGGCTGACGTGCGGCGGCATCGATCACGGCAATCGACGTGCTCAGCCGGCCGCACTCTGCCGCGAGCGAACCGGCGCTCTCTCGGCCATTCGACGCGACCTGCCATTCGCGTTGCGCCGCGCCCTGCGCCACAGCCGCGTTGCTGCCGATCGACGCTTCGCGTGCCTCGCGGGTCATGCCGTCGACGATGTTGGTGTCGGGGCGCACCGTCATCACGCTGGTGAACGTGCCGGGCGGGCAGGGGCCGTCGGAGTAGGTGGCCGATCCGGC
>JAQGMX010000093.1 GCA_028292145.1 Variovorax sp. | reverse complement strand
AGGCCCAGCCCCATCGCCAGCACCACCACCATCGAGTAGTGCACCTCGTGGATGCCTAACTGGCGCGCGATCGGGAACAGCAGCGGGCCGAACAGCACGATCGCCGGGATGCCTTCGAGCACGCTGCCCAGGATCACGAACGCGACGACCGAGATCGCCATGAAGCCGGCCGCACCACCCGGCACGCCCTGCATGAACGCGGCCAGGTCGCGCGAGAAGCCGGACTGGGTCAGCGCCCAGGCCATCGCGGTGGCGCAGCCGATGATGAACAGGATCGCACCGGAGAGCGACGCGGTCTCGATCAGCATCGGGTACAGCCGCTTCCAGTCGAACCGGCGGTAGACGAACAGGCCGACCAGCACGGTGTAGGCGATGCCGACGGTGGAGACCTCGGTCGCGGTCGCGACGCCTTCGACGACGACGGTGCGGATCACGAACGGCAGCGCCAGCGCCGGCAGCGCGACGATGAAGGTCTTCAGGATGGTCTTGCGATCGGCGCGGACCACGCCCGACAGGTCTTCGTTGCGGTTGTGGAACCAGACGACCACGCAGAGCGCGAGCGCGCCGACCAGCGCCGGCAGCAGCCCGCCGGTGAACAGCGCGGCGATCGACACGCCGGTGACCGAGCCGATCGTGATCAGCACCAGGCTCGGCGGGATCGTCTCGGACATGGCGCCGGACGACGACAGCAACGCGATCAGCCGCCCGTCCTGCGCGCCGCGGCGCTTCATCTCGGGGAACAGCGCGGGCGCCACCGCGGCCATGTCCGCCGCCTTGGAGCCGGAGATGCCCGACACCAGGTACATGGCGCCGATCAGCACGTACGACAGCCCGCCGCGCACGTGGCCGAGCAGGCTGGCCAGGAAGGCGATCATGGCCTTGGCCATGCCGGTCATCTCGATCAGCGCGCCGAGGAAGATGAACAGCGGCACCGCCAGCAGGATGAGGTGCGACATGCCCTCGTCAAGCCGGCCCACCATCACCAGCATCGGCGTCTGCGTGGTGAGCGCCAGGTAGCCGAAGCTGGCCAGCGCGAACGAGAACGCGATGGGCACGCCGGCGAACACGCAGGTCGCCACCACACCGACGAAGAACACGATGAGGTTGAACTTGCCCAGCGTGGCCCAGAGCGGCTTGCCAAGCCAAAAAGCCCCGACGATCAATGCCACCGCGGCAACCGCCGTGCCGATCTGCGCCAGCGTGCTCTGACGTAGCAGCCGCAGCACGGCTGCCAAGCCCATCAGCGCCATGCCGATCGGAATGGCCGCGGCCCGCCAGGCGTTGCTCACCTCCAGCGCCGGCGTGACGATGAAGGCCTCTTCCTCCGCGTATTGGTAAGCGGGCCAGATCACCATCGCCAGGAAGGCCAGCGAGGCGGCGATGGCCACGGTGTCGAGCAGTGCCCGGGTGCCCGGCTGCAGCTTGTTGACCAGCGCCGTCATCCGCATGTGCTCGCCGCGCCGCAGCGCCACCACGGCGCCCAGCATCGACAACCAGAGAAAGAAGATGGAGGCCAGTTCGTCCGACCACACCAGCGGCTTGTGGAACACGTAGCGCGCCACCACGCCGGCGAACAGCACGACGATCTCCACCAGCACGATGGCGGCGGCAATGCTTTCGAGCACCGTGCCGAAATGGCGGTCGACGCGCGCGGCGGCTCGGCTCAGGGGGTTGAGCGGCGGCGCGTTGGGGTCTGGAGCGGCTGATGGGTAGGACATGGACGTGAGGGACGAAATAGGCCGTTCGCTCTGAGCTTGTCGAAGGGTCTGGCTCGGGTTCGAGCCACCGTTCGGGTGAGGTTTGGGAATCCTTCGACAGGCTCAGGACGAATGGGAACGGGAACGGGAACTGGTACCGGTACGGGGACGGGAAGTGCGAACCAACGGGAAAGAAGTCATCGACTGGTTACGCGAGTTTTCCCACCGTCTGCTCCAGCAGCCCCCATGCCTCGTCGCCGAACCGGCCCTTCCATTCGCTGTAGAAACCCGCCTCGCGCAGCTTTGCCCGGAAGGTCTCCGCGGTGGGCCGGTTGATTGCCAGTCCTTTTGCCTGCAAGTCACCCACCACGGACTCGTTCAGCTTCTTGATGTCTTCACGCTGCTTCAGGCCGGCTTCGTTGATCGCGGTGGAGACGATGGCCTTCAGGTCGGCCGGCAGGCTTTCCCACCGGCGGCCGTTGGCGATGAACCAGTAGCCGTCCCAGATGTGGTTGGTGAGCGAGCAGAACTTCTGCACCTCGTACAGCTTGGCCACCTGGATGATGGGCAGCGGGTTCTCCTGGGCGTCGACGATCTTGGTCTGCAGCGACGAATAAACCTCGCTGAACTGCAAGCTTGCCGGCGAAGCGCCCAGGCCCTTGAACATGGAGATCGAAAGCGGGCTCACCGGCACGCGTATCTTCAGGCCGTCGAGGTCCTTTGCCGTCGTCACCGGCGCCTTGCTGCTGGTGGTCTGGCGGAAGCCGTTGTCCCACATCTTGTCGAAGGCATACAGGCGCGACTTGGCGATGGCCGCGCGCACGTGCTCGCCGAGCTTGCCGTCCATGGCCGACCAGACCTGGTTGTAGTCCGAGAAGGCGAAGCCCACGGCATTGATCGCCGCGACCGGCACCAGCGTGGCAATCACCAGCGCCGACGGCGTGAAGAAGTCGATGCCACCCGAGCGCACCTGCGACAGCATGTCGGTGTCGCCACCCAACTGGTTGTTCGGAAAGATCT
>JAQGMX010000490.1 GCA_028292145.1 Variovorax sp. | reverse complement strand
GTGCGCGGTGCACCGAGATAGACCTGTGCCGTGCCTGCATTGGCGGCGTAGATGCGGTCGGTCGCGTTCCGGATGCGCCCGGTCAGCGTCACCGTGCGGCTGAGTTTCCAGCTGAGCCCCAGGTCGAGCAGCGTGTAGGCCGGCCACTGCAGGGTGTTCGCGGCGTCCGCATAGACCTTGCCGACGCGACGCACGCCGACGCTGGCCTCGACGGCGGGCGTGACCGCGTAGGAAAGCCAGATGTTGGCGACCGTCGCAGGCGTGTTGGTGGGCGTCTTGCCCGCCAACGAGATTCCGCCCTGGTCGAAACGCGCGTACTTCGCGTCGACGTAGGTGAAGTTGCCCTGCATCGACCAGCGCGGCGCGGGCTGCAGGCCCATCGCCAGCTCGATGCCGCGCGACGTCTGCTCGCCGGCGAGGATGGTCAACGCGCTGTTGGTCGGATCCTGCGTCGCGATGTTCTTGCGCACGATGCGGTACGCCGCTAGCGTGGCCTTGCCACGGCCCTGCCAGAAGTCGAGCTTGCTGCCGAGCTCGGCCTGAGTGCCGGTCGTGAGATCGCTGTTGTTGCGCACGTCGGCAAACGAGGCCGTCGTGAGGATGCCCGACGGCGGATCGGCGGCCGTCGCGTACTGCAGGTAGAGATTGGCGTTCGGAGCGACATCCCACACCATGCCGACGCGGCCGGTGGTCGGGTTGTAGTCGCGCTCGAAGCCGGCCGGACTCGCTGCGGTGACGGCGCGCCGGTTGGTCAGTTCGAGGTCGATGCGCTCGTGGCGCAGCGCGGTCACGAGGCTCAGTGCCGGCGCGATCCGCGTGCGGTTTTCCAGGTACACCGCCGCAGTCGTCACCTTGTTGTCGCGGTCGGGATTGAAGCCCGGTCGCAAGCCCGATTCGTGGAAGAACGCATCGGTGGCGAAGTCGTAAGGGTTCACCGTGCTCACGACGCTGGCGCTGCTGTTCGGGAAGCGGGTCTGTCGGTTGACGCTGACATCGGCACCGAAGGACCAGTCGCTGCGCAGCCCGGCCAGCGCGCCTTTGTAGATGCCTTCGACGCGGTCGCCGACCAGTTGCTGGTCGTGCCGCTGCAACAGGCTCGCGTAACGCTGCACAGCCGTGTTCGCGGCGTTGAAGCGGTAACTTTCGACGTTGCGGTAGTCGCGCAGCGCGTCGTACACGTAGAACGTGTTCTTGAACTGCAGTGCGTCGGATGCCTGCCATTCGGTGATGGAGCGCAGCCACTGCACCTGCTGCGCATACAGGCCGTCGCTGCTGTTGTAGTTCTTGAAGCGCGTCGCCGGGTCGATGCGCAGGGTGCCGACGGCGGGGTTCAGCACCGGCGTGCCCCAGTACGGCCGGTCGACGTGCTCGTCCTGGAATTCATAGGCCAGCGTGTGCCGCCATCCGCCGCCGAAATCCGACAACAGCGAGGCCGCGAACTGCGTGCTGCGCCCGCGCGTGCCGTCGGTCCAGCTGTCGGTGTCGCGGTGGTTGAGGTCGATGCGCAGGTAGTGGCTGCCGGCGCCGCCCTCGCCGGCGATGCGGCGGCTGAGCCCCATCGAAGCCTCCTTCAGCCCCTGCGTGCCGAGTCGAAGCTGCACCTCGGAGAAATCCTCCCGCTCTGGCAGCTTGGTGAGGTAGTTGATCGAGCCGCCCACGGCGCCGGCGCCGAACAGGAAGCTCGAAGGCCCGCCGATCACTTCGACGCGGTCATAGATCCAGCTGTCGACCGGGCGGGCCGCGATCGAATACTGCACGTTGATGCCGTTGAACATCTGGCTGAGCGAATTGCTGCCGAAGCCGCGGTAGCTGACGCCGATGCTGCCCGGCGCGTTGTGCGCGGTGATGCCGGGCACGGCGCGCAGGATTTCCTGCGTGTCCTGCGCGCCGCGGGCGTCGATGGTTGCGCGGGTCACCACCGTGACCGAAGCCGGCGTCTCGCGCGACGTCAGGCCGAGCCGGCTGCCGGTGGTGGAAGGCGTATCGAGATCAATACGCCCGTTGGGTCTTGCCGTCTGGTCGACGACTTCGATTTGCGGGAGGGACTGAGCCTGCGCAATGGCAGGTGGCACAGGTGTGAGAAAAGCCGTGACGGCCGCAGCAATGGCGCGCCGACGTGTTCTGAAGATATTGGACATGGAAACCCGATGACTGACGGAGCCGGACAAGGCGCGTGGCGCGATGACAGCGCATGCGGCACCTGGAGAGGGCGCCAGCGCTGAAGCGAAGAACGGGAGAACGCTTCAGGCGCGCGCAGGCGGTCCGCGGGCTGGCAAAGGCGCAGCCGTCGCGGCTGCGAGTCGTGCAGCGGGTATCGATTGCAATGCGCGCCCGAGCGGCAGGGGCAGCGCGATTTTCAACGTAGCGGCCACCGGAGGCGGTGCGCCACCGGAAACGCACAGTGGGCAGTCAGCGCTCATGCCGGCGTGTTCGAGCACCTGGCCGTCGTCAGCGTGCACGATCAGCTTAACCATGCCGGCGCTGGAGCACACCAGCTCCATCGCCTGCGGATGCACCATCGGCGAAGCAGCCGCAGCGCCGAGCGAGAGAGAAAAAATGGCGAGCGCCAGCCAGCGCAGGAACGTGTTTCGTCGAAAGGCCGGCAGCCAGTTCATGGCAGATGCCAGTTCAGTGCTTGTGGTCGCCGTGCATGCCAGGCATGCCGGAAGCCGCACCATTCAGCGGACGCACGGTCGCTTCGACCTGCTGCGTCTCGCGCTTGCCGGCCTTGTCCTCGAAGACCAGCGTGAGCGGCACCTTGTCGCCGACCTTCACCTGCTGCGGCAGGTCGAGCAGCATGATGTGCTGACCGCTCGGCGTCAGGTCCACGGTCTTGCCCGCAGGCACTTCGATGCCGCCGGCCACCTGACGCATGCGCATCACGCCATCGCGCATCGCCATCTCGTGCACCTCGGCCAGTGGCGTCACCGGCGTGCTGACGGACACGAGCTTCGTGTCCTTGGCTGCACTGATCTGCATGAACGCGCTGGTCGATTTCTGCTGCGGCACGGTGGCGCGCACCCATGCGTCCTTGACCGTGACCTGTGCATGCGCGCCGGCTGCCGACAAGGCAGCAACAGCGAGCACAGTGGACTGGAAAGCGTGACGGGCGATGGTTTGCATGACGGGCTCTTGAAGGGTGCGTTGAACGCGATTGCAGGTTGGCGATTATCGACCGACCGCACCGCGCGAGATGTCCATCACCATCCGCGTGACGAGGTAGAGGCGCGGCTCGATCGAATCGATCAGCACGTATTCAGCGTCGGCCGAATGCGCACCGTAGCCCTGCAGCCCGAAACGTTCGACGACGCCGGCCTTGGTCGACAGGCCTGCGAAGGCCGCATCGGTTCCGCCACCTGCCACTTTGTCGTCGGCAGCCAGCTTGCGGTCCATCTCGGCATAGATGCCTTGCGCGTGCTTGGCGAGCGCCATCGACGCCGCGCTCGACTCGAGCGGCGGACGGCGGCGTTCGAACTTGACCTCGACCTTGGCATCGGGAATCAGCTGCTTCTTCGCGCGCTCGTTGATTTCCTTCTCGACGCGATCGTAATCGGCGACCTTGGTCACGCGCACGTCGGCGCCCGCCGTCGCGGTGGCCGGGATCACGTTGCGGTTGGTACCGGCCTGCGCCACGGTCCAGTTCATCTTCAAGCCGGTGGACGGGTCCGACAGGTCGCGCATCTGCAGCACCTGGTGCGCCATTTCGTAGAACGCGTTCACGCCCTTCTCCGGCGCCGAACCGGCGTGCGACGCCTTGCCCTGCACCTTGAGCGACACCGAGCCGATGCCGGCGGTCGCGAGCGAGAGCTTGTCTTCGGTCACGTACGAACCTTCATGCGACAGAACCGCATCCTGCTGGCTGCCGAGCTGCGTGATGAGCGCGCGCGAACCCGGCGAGCTGATCTCCTCGTCGGCATTGATCAGCACGGTCAGCGTGCCGTATTCCTTGAAGTCGAGCTGCTTGAGCATCGCCAGCGAATGCAGGATGACGGCGATGCCCTGCTTGTCGTCGGCGATGGCCAGGCCGAAAGCCTTGTCGCCTTCGATGCGGAACGGCTGCTTCGCGAGCATGCCGGGCTGATAGACGGTGTCCATGTGCGCGATCAACATGATGTTCTTGGTGCCGGTGCCCTTGAACGTCGCCTTGACAACCTTGCCGATCTTCTCCGGCGTGTCTTCCATGCGATAGACCTCCGGCGAAGCCGCGCTGCCGGGCTCGATCAGTTCGACCTGGCCGCCGAGCGCTCGCAATCTGTCTGCGATGAGGTTCGCGATCTTGTCGAGGCCGGGAAGGTCGCGACTGCCGGATTCGATGCCTACCAGTTGCGAGAGCGAATCGAGCAGCGGCTGCTTCTCCTTGGCGGCGAGCGCGGCGATGCGTGCGTCAGGTGCAGCCGCGGCGGACGGCGCGACTGCGATCGCGGCGATGGCAAGCGTTGCGGCTGCGGCGAGGCGATGGAGGGAATGCATGGTCATTGTTTGAAAAATCCTGAAAGCTTGGAGGAAAAAGTTTGTGGCGCGCTCAGTGCGCCTTGTCCCAATTCGGACCGACACCGAGCTCGGCCAGCAGCGGCACCTTGAGATCGGCGACACCGGCCATCAGGCGCGGAATCTCGGTCCGCACCCATTCGATTTCGGCTTCGGGCACTTCGAACACCAGTTCGTCATGCACCTGCATGATCATTTTCGTGGCGCGCTTCTCTTCGTCGAGCACGTTCTGCACCTTGACCATGCTGAGCTTGATCAGGTCGGCCGCCGTGCCCTGCATCGGCGCATTGATGGCTGCACGCTCGGCGCCACCGCGGCGCGGACCGTTCGGGGAATTGATCTCCGGCAGGTACAGGCGACGACCGAACACGGTCTCGACGTAGCCGGTTTCCTTGGCGCTCTGCCGCGTCTCGTCCATGTACCGCTTGACGCCCGGGTAGCGCGCGAAATAGCGGTCGATGTACGACGCGGCGGCCTTGGTCTCGATGCCGAGATTCTTTGCCAGACCGAAGCTGCTCATGCCGTAGATCAACCCGAAGTTGATGACCTTCGCATAGCGGCGCTGCTCGCTGGACACCTGATCGACCGCCGTGCCGAAGACTTCGGAAGCCGTCGCGCGGTGTACGTCGATGCCTTCCGTGAACGCCCGCAGCAGCGATTCGTCGCCGCTGATGTGCGCCATGATGCGCAACTCGATCTGCGAATAGTCGGCACTTGCGATCACACTGCCGGCCGGCGCCACGAAGGCCTCGCGGACGCGACGGCCTTCGGCGGTCTTTACCGGAATGTTCTGCAGATTGGGGTCGTTGCTGCTCAGCCGCCCGGTCACGGCCACGGCCTGCGCGTAATGCGTGTGCACCCTGCCGGTACGCGGGTTCGCGAGCTGTCCGAGCTTGTCGGTGTAGGTGCCCTTGAGCTTCGACAGCCCACGGTGTTCGAGGATCTTGGCCGGCAGCGGATAGTCGTCGGCCAGCTTTTCCAGCACTTCCTCGTCGGTGCTCGGCGCGCCGCTCGGGGTCTTCTTGACCACCGGCAGGCCGAGCTTGGTGAAGAAGATTTCGCCGATCTGCTTCGGGCTGCCGAGGTTGAAGGGCTGGCCGGCCAGCTCGTAGGCTTCGGTTTCCAGTTCCATGATCCGCGTGCCGAGCGCATGGCTTTGCGCCGCGAGCGTCGGCGCGTCGATCAGCACGCCGTTGCGCTCGATGCGGTAGAGCGCCTCGCTGCTGTCCATTTCCAGCTGGTAGATGAAGCCGAGCTTCGCGTCGGCCTGCACCTGCGGCCACAGCACCCGATGCACGTCGAGCGTTTGGTCGCTGTCCTCGCAGGCGTATTCGGCAGCCTTCTCGATGGCGACCTGGCTGAACGAAATCTGCTTGGCGCCCTTGCCGCAGAGATCCTCGTAGTCGATGCCGCTACGCCCGAGGTGGCGCTCGGCCAAGCTCGCGAGGCCGTGCGGCCTGTGGACTTCGAGCACGTAGCTCTGCAGCATGGTGTCGTGCGCATAGCCCTGCACGCCGACGCCGTGGTTGGCGAGCACGTGGCGGTCGTACTTCACGTGCTGGCCCAGCTTCTTCTTGGCGCCGTCCTCCAGCCAGGGCTTCAGGCGCGCCAGCACCTCGTCGCGCGGCAGCTGCTCGGGCGCGTCGGGGTAGTCGTGGGTCAGCGGGATGTAGGCCGCCTCGCCCGGCGTCACGCTGAAGCT
>JAQGMX010000480.1 GCA_028292145.1 Variovorax sp. | reverse complement strand
CGACGTCCTCAAAGTACTTCAGGATGCCGCCTTCGAGCTGCAGAACGTCTTCCACGCCGGCCTCGCGCATAAGAATCGCCGCTTTCTCGCAGCGGATGCCACCGGTGCAGAAGCTGACGACCGTCTTTCCGGCAAGTTCGTCTCGATGCGCGATCAGCGCAGGCGGAAACTCGGTGAACTTGGTAATGCGCCAGTCGATCGCGCCTTCGAAAGTGCCGTGGTCGACCTCGAATGCGTTGCGCGTGTCGAGCAGCACGATCGGCTTGCCGGTATCGTCGTGGCCCTGGTCGAGCCAGCGCTTGAGCGTCGTCGGCGTCACGCCGGGTGCGCGACCGGCGGCCGGGTTAATGGCGGGATGGTCCATGCGGATGATTTCCCGCTTCACCTTGACCAGCAACCGGCGAAACGGTTGTGCCGCCGACCAGCTTTCCTTGGTTTCGAGCGTTTCGAAGCGCGCATCGGCGCGCAGTTCGGCGACGAAACCGCGCACGTCGTCGGTCGCGCCGGCCAAGAAAAGGTTGATGCCTTCGGGTGCCAGCAGGATCGTGCCCTTGAGCTGGCGCGCGGCGGCGCTGTCGAGCAGGGCGGTGCGCAGGGTTTGCGGATCGTCGATGCCGGCGAACAGGTAGGCGGCAATGTTGAGCGTGGGCGCGGCGGCGGGGGGCGCGAAGGGCGTGTAAGTCGTGTCTGGCATGGGCCGGATTGTAGAAAGCAGCTGCCCGGGCATACGCTCCCGTACATATCCAGGCACCAAGCACAAATCCGCCTTCCACGGCTTCCGCCGGTTTCCCGCGGCTTTCTACAATGGCCGGATGTTCGTTCACCTGCGCCTCCACACCGAATTTTCCGTCGTCGACGGTACCAACCGCATCGACGAAGTCGTCGCTTCCGCCAAGGCCGACAAGCAGCCCGCGCTGGCCATCACCGACCTGAACAACCTGTTCGGCGCGGTCAAGTTCTACAAGGAAGCGCGCGGCGCGGGCGTCAAACCCGTGCTGGGCGCCGAAATCTACCTTGATGGCCTGGGCAGCGAGCCCGGCATGCTGACCCGCATCATCCTGCTGGTTCAGAACACGCAGGGCTATCTGCACCTGTCCGAAATCCTGGCTCGCGCCTGGACCCGCAACGTCGCGCGCGGGCAGGCCCAGACGCAGGCGCTGTGCCGGCTGGACTGGCTGGAGGAGCTCAACGGCGGGTTGATCGCGCTTTCGGGCGCGCAGGCCGGTCCGCTGGGCGCGCCGCTGTTGCAGGGTCAGGCGCAACGTGCGGCCGATGTCGCACTGCGTTTGGCAGGGATTTTTCCGCACCGCTTCTATATAGAGCTGCAGCGCGCGGGACGCCCGGAAGACGAGCCGCACGTGATCGCCGCCGTGCAACTGGCCGCGCGGCTCAACCTGCCGGTCGTGGCGACGCATCCGGTGCAGTTCGCGACCGCCGACGATTACGAGGCTCACGAGGCCCGCGTCTGCATCTCCGAGGGCGAAATCCTTGGCAATCCGCGCCGCGTGCGAAAGTTCACGCGGGACCAGTATTTCAAATCGGCCGCGGAGATGGAGGCGCTGTTCGCCGATGTGCCGAGTGCCATCGCCAACACGCTGGAAATCGCCAAGCGCTGCAGCCTGACGCTGGTGCTAGGCAAACCGCAGCTGCCCGACTTTCCGACGCCGGTGGTCGACGGTGTGCGCATGCCGATCGACGAATTCTTCCGTGTGGAGTCGTACGAAGGGCTCGAAGTGCGTCTGGCGCACCTGTACCCCGACGCGGCCAAGCGCGATGCGCAGCGGCCGCGCTACGTCGAGCGGCTGGAGTTTGAGATCAAGACGATCCTGAACATGGGCTTTCCCGGCTACTTCCTGATCGTGGGCGATTTCATCAAGTGGGCCAAGAGCAACGGCTGTCCGGTGGGCCCGGGCCGGGGCTCGGGCGCCGGCTCGCTGGTGGCCTATGCGCTGAAGATCACCGACCTGGACCCGCTCGAATACAACCTGCTGTTCGAGCGTTTCCTGAACCCCGAACGCGTCTCGATGCCCGACTTCGACATCGACTTCTGCCAGGGCAACCGCGACCGCGTGATCGACTACGTCAAGGACAAGTACGGCCGCGAGGCGGTAAGCCAGATCGCCACCTTCGGCACGATGGCCGCGCGCGCCGCGATCCGCGACGTGGGCCGGGTGCTGGACATGAGCTACATGTTCTGCGACGGCATCAGCAAGCTGATCCCGAACAAGCCCGGACAGCCGGTGACGATCCAGTACCCGCCGAATCCGAAGGTGGAGGGCGACAAGAACAACTACGCCATCGAGATGGAGCCGCAACTCGCCGCGCGCATCGAGAAGGAAGAGGAAGTGCGCATGCTGGTCGAGCTGGCCCAGAAGCTCGAAGGCATGACCCGCAACATCGGCATGCATGCCGGCGGCGTGGTGATCGCGCCCGGCAAGCTCACCGATTTCTGTCCGCTCTATCAGCAGCCGGGCAGCGATTCGGCCGTGAGCCAGTACGACAAGGACGACGTCGAGGCCATCGGCCTGGTGAAGTTCGACTTTTTGGGCCTGGCGACGCTGACCATCCTGGAGATCGCGCGCGAATTCATCGCCAAGCGCCACAAGGGCCAGGAGAACTTCAACTACGAGGACATCGCGCTCGACGACGTGCCGACGTACCGGCTATTCTCCGAAGGCAAGACCGAGGCGGTGTTCCAGTTCGAATCGCGCGGCATGCAGGGCATGCTGAAGGATGCCAAGCCGACACGGCTGGAAGACCTGATCGCGCTGAATGCGCTGTACCGACCCGGCCCGATGGACCTGATCCCGAGCTTCGTGGCGCGCAAGCACGGCCGCGAGACGGTCGAATACCCGCATCCGCTGGTCGCCGAAATGCTCAGCGAGACCTACGGGATCATGGTCTACCAGGAGCAGGTGATGCAGACCGCGCAGATCCTGGGCGGCTATTCGCTCGGCGGCGCCGACATGCTGCGCCGCGCGATGGGCAAGAAGAAGGCCGAGGAAATGGCCGAGCACCGCGAAATCTTCCGAAAGGGAGCCGCGGTCAACGCCATCGACCAGGACAAGGCCGACGAAATTTTCGACCTG
Source organism: Variovorax sp. (assembly GCA_028292145.1). GTDB lineage: Bacteria > Pseudomonadota > Gammaproteobacteria > Burkholderiales > Burkholderiaceae_C > Variovorax. Next base: position 2,719 of record JAQGMX010000480.1, on the reverse strand, counting down.
ATGGAGAAGTTCGCGGGCTACGGCTTCAACAAGTCGCACGCCGCCGCCTACTCGCTGCTCGCGTACCACACCGGCTGGCTCAAGGTCCATTACACGGCCGAGTTCTTCTGCGCGAACATGACCGTGGAAATGGACGACACCGACAAGCTCAAGGTGCTGTTCGAGGACGCGATCAAGAACTTCGGCATAACCTTCGAGCCGCCGGACGTGAACCGCGGCAACTACCGTTTCGAGCCGGTCACCGACAAGTCGATCCGCTACGGGCTCGGCGCGGTCAAGGGCACCGGCCAACTGGCGGTTGAAGCGATTGTCAAGGCGCGAGAGGAGGGCGGACCGTTCGGCAGCCTCTACGACTTCTGCGTGCGCGTGGACCGCCAGCGCATCAACAAGCGCACCGTCGAGGCGCTGATCAAGGCCGGCGCCTTCGATGCCATCCAGCAGAACCGCGCTTCGATGGTGGCATCGATCGACCGCGCGTTCGAATTTGCGAACGCCACGCAGGCGAATGTGGCCCAGGTCGACATTTTCGGCGACAGCGAGCACGGTTCGGCCACCGCCGAGCCCGATCTGGTCGCGGCCACGCCGTGGGGCGTGAAGGAGCGGCTGACCTACGAAAAAGTCGCGGTCGGCTTCTACCTGTCGGGCCACCTGTTCGACGAGGTCGCGCACGAAGTTCGGCGGTTCTGCAAGCGCGAGATCGACGAACTGCTCGACACCCGTGAGCACCAGGTCATCGCCGGCATCGTCAGCGACATGCGCGTCATCAACGGCCAGCGCGGCCGGTTGGCCATCTTCAAGCTGGACGACAAGTCGGCATCGATCGATGCGACGGCCGACGAAGCCGTGATGAACGCGAACCGCAACACGCTCAAGGACGATGAACTGGTCATCGTCAGCGGACGGTTGCAGCCCGGTCGCGGCGGTTTCGAGGCGCGTTTCCAGGTCCAGCAGGTCTGGGATCTGGCGACGGCGCGATGCCGCTTCGGCAAATTCCTGCGTGTGGCGGTCAACGGCAAGGCGCCGGACATCGCGCGGCTGGTGAAGGACTTTCCGCCACGGCTGGAGACGACCGAAGCCGGCGAAGTGCGTCAGGGCATGCCGGTGCGGCTGACACTGGCGCGCGGCGGGGCGCGCGTCGAGCTGCAACTGGGAGAAAACGCTAAGTTCTTCCCGAACGACGCGGCACTGGCCAGTTGGACTGCGCAAGCAGAGGCGGGGCAGGCCGTAATCGTGTACGAGTAGGCATTAAGACCTACTCTTTTGACCATCCGTCGAGCTTGGCGTCAGATTCATTTACATTCGCGACTCGTCTAAGTCAGCTCAATGGAGGTGCACGCATGCACTGTTTTGAAGAATCCCCGTCACTCAGCCTTTTGGACCGGGAGACGTTCAAGTTCCAGCACAAGCTCATGGGACACCCGGCGCTGAGCCTCGAAAACCTGGCAAAGGTCTTGCCTGCGCTGTCCGATGGCCGCGTCAAGCATTCCAAGGGATTTTTAAAGAACGGCGACGACTTCGAATCGGTCATGTGCAAGGACCCGGTCCGCACACTGACGATCGAGGAAACGATAGAGCAGATTCGCGTTTCCGACTCCTACATCATGGTCGACGGTCCCGAAGAAGACGCTTCGTTCAAGGACCTGTACCGCGAACTGATCGGCGACGTCGAAGATGTCATGCGCCGTTGTGGTGTGGGCGAGCGTGTGACCGACCCGCGCCTGTTCATGTTCATTGCGTCGCCGAACAGCATCACGCCGTTCCATATCGATCGCTATTCGAACTTCCTGATGCAGTTTCGCGGCAGCAAGGAAGTTTCGGTGTTTCCGCAGTGGAACGACACACTGGTCAGCCCTGAAAACCGCGAGGCTTACGTGGCGCTGCAGAACACGAAGCTGCCATGGAAGCCCGAGTTTGACGCGCTGGCGGTCAAGCACGATTTCCGCCCCGGCGACGCAGTCCATATTCCGTTCACCGCAGGGCACCACGTGCGCAATGGCTCGGAAGACGTGTCGATTTCACTGTCGATCTTTTTCAGCACCCGTGAAAGCCTCGCCTGGCAGAACGCGTTGCGCTTCAACCATGCGTCGCGTGGTGCGCTACGTCGCGTTGGCATGAAGCCGGCGCCGGTGGGCACCCAGCCCTGGCGCGACAACAGCAAGTCCTATATGTGGCAGGCCATGCGCAAGGTGCGCAATGTCCTGCGTCCGAGCTAAGCAGCCAGGGTGCTGACGGCCTTGGCTGCCGCCAGGGCGGATCAGCGCTTGGGCTGGAGCGCGACGATCAGCGACGGAAAGATGCGACCGTCATTGTCGCGCGGCAGCTTGTCGGTCTTGCGCAGACCGCGCTCTGCTGCCTGATCCCAGTTGGGCAAGCCGCTCGACTTCACCAGCTTCACGCCAACGATGGTGCCGTCAGGCGCCAATGTGACTTCGAACTCCGCCTTCGGGTTGCCGTTGACCAGGTCTGCATCGGGGAAGACGATGTTCGGTCGCACGGCAGCCGCCACTTTGGCGCCGTAACTGCCTGACGGTCCGCTGGATTTCATTGCGTTGCCCGTCGCGGTCTCGCCGCCGCTGGCGCCCGCCATGCCCTGCATGCGCTTCAGCGTCGCTGCACGATCCGCAGCAGCCTGTTTGCTGGCTTCAGCCGCTGCCGCCTTCTTTGCAGCTTCAGCCTGCGCCTGCTTGGCGTCCGCTTCCTTCTTTTTCGCCGCCTCGAG
>JAQGMX010000467.1 GCA_028292145.1 Variovorax sp. | reverse complement strand
CTGTCGGCCGCTTTCTCCGTCGTTCAGGCGAGCGCAGACTGACCAGGCTTTACATCGGCCTCATGTCCGGCACATCGCTCGACGGTGTGGACGGTGTGCTGGTCGACTTGAGCGACGACGCGATCCGTGTCCTCGGCCATGCGACGGCCGACTTTCCTCCGGCGCTCCGTGCCGAGTTCATGGCGTTGAACACGGCCGGAGACAACGAAATCCACCGTGCGGCGCTGGCCGCCAACGGCCTCGCCGGGCTCTATGCGGATGTCGTGCGTCGGTTGCTGACCGGCGCTGCATTGCCGGCGTCTGCAGTGGCCGCCATCGGCGCGCATGGGCAAACGGTCCGTCACCGTCCTGGCGCTTTCGACGGCATCGGGTATACGGTGCAGATCAACAACCCGGCGTTGCTGGCCGAATCGACCGGCATCGACGTGGTGGCCGACTTTCGCAGCCGCGACGTGGCGGCTGGCGGTCAAGGCGCTCCGCTGGTTCCGGCGTTTCACCTTGCCGTGTTCAGGCGGCAAGACCGCCCCGTCGCCGTCGTGAACATCGGCGGTATCTCGAACATCAGTTTGCTGCCGGCCACCGAAAACGTCGATGCAGCCGCTTCCTCTATCCTCGGTTTCGATTGCGGTCCGGGCAACGCGCTGATGGACCACTGGTGCCAGACCCATACCGGCCAGCCTTTCGATGCCGGCGGTCGCTGGGCGGCAAGCGGCACGGTCGAACAGGCCCTGCTCGTGCGATTCCTGGCAGACCCTTATTTCGCAAGCGCGCCACCCAAAAGCACCGGCCGCGATTTCTTCCACCCCGACTGGCTGAAAACGCAACTCGCCGGAAGCGCCATCTCGCCAGCCGACGTTCAGGCGACGCTGACCGAACTCACCGCCGTCGCATGCGCCGACGATTTGCGTCGCCACGGCGGCGATTGTCGGGAACTCATCGTCTGCGGCGGGGGGGCTTTCAACGCGCACCTGATGACGCGGCTCTCGGCATTGTTGTCGGATGTCGACGTGATGTCGTCAGCCAAGCGCGGACTGCCGCCACAACAGGTCGAAGCTGCCGCTTTCGCCTGGCTCGCAGATGCGGCGGTTAATCGTCGGCCGGGCAATCTGGCCAGCGTGACCGGCGCGCGCGGCGGTCGTGTATTGGGCGCCGTCTACCCGGCCTAACCTTGCCCGGACACTTCGGGCTGCGGCGGCTGGACGGCCCTGGCCTCCGGCGGCAGGTGCCAGAAGATCAACGCGGACGCGATCGTGATGACACCCATCGTCGCGAACGTCGCCTGAAACGCGTGCAGCGTATCGAGTGCATTCACAGCCGACGCCGCGCCGAAGATGCCGGTGTAGCCGCCGAGCACGGAACTCGCCGCAGCCACGCCCAGGCTCATCGCAAGCATCTGCACCATCGACAACAGGCTGTTGCCGCTGCTGGCCATGCTGTTGTCGAGATCGCGCAGGGTCACGGTGTTCATGGCGGTGAACTGCAGCGAATTGACGGCGCCGAAGACCAACAGCTGAACGATGTGCAAAACCAGCGGCTGGCCCGGTGCCGTCAGACCGAAACTCGCCATCGAGAGACCGACCAACGCGGTGTTGGTCACCAGCACCGTCCGATAGCCGTAGCGGGTGATGAGCGGCGTCGTGAAGCGCTTCATGGCCATGCCGGCGATCGCGATGGGCAACATCATCAGCCCGGCGTGCAGCGGCGAATAACCCATCGACACCTGGAGCAGCAATGGCACCAGAAACGGCATGCAACTGCTTCCCAGCCGAGAAAACAAGTTGCCGATGAGCCCGATGCTGAGCGTCGGCACCTTGAAGAGGGTCGGCGAAAATAGCGGATCGGGCTTGCGGCCCGCGCGCAACCAATAGGCGGCCAGGCTTGCGAACCCGAACACGAGCAGCACGAAAACGCTGACCTGCCGAAGGCCCATCTCCGCCACGCCGTCCAGTGCAAGCGACACGGCCACCATGCCGACCGCGAGAAGTGCATAGCCGCCCGCATCGAAAGGCATTCGCACGGCACCGCGCAGATCGGGCATGAAGCGCAGCGTCGCGATGCAGCCGACCAGACCGACTGGCACGTTGATCAGGAAAATCCAGTGCCATGACGCGTACTGCACCAGCCAGCCGCCCAGCGTCGGACCGAGCAGCGGACCGATCAGCCCCGGAATGGCGACAAAACTCATCGCCTGCAGGAATTCGCTGCGTGGCACGGTGCGCAGCAGCGCCAGTCTCCCCACCGGCAGCAGCAACGCGCCTCCCAACCCCTGGACGATGCGCGCAACGACCAATTGCCCCAAACCTTGCGAAACAGCACAGGCGATCGAACCTGCGACGAACAGCACGATGGCCGCAAAGAAGATGCGGCGCGTGCCGAAGCGGTCGGCGATCCAGCCCGATGCCGGGATCAGCATCGCCATCGTGAGCGAATAGGCCACCACGACGGACTGCATGCGCAGCGGACTCTCGCCCAGGCTGGCCGCCATCGCCGGCAACGCGGTGTTGATGATGGTCGCGTCGAGCGTCTGCATGAAGAAGCCGATGGCGACCAGCCAGAGCAGACTTTTTCGGAACGAAATCTCGGAAGTCATGAACGAAAAAACCGCCCTAAGGCGGTTTGGTTTTGCAGCGAAAGACGTTGATCAGGCCGAGAAACTGGAGCCGCAGCCGCAGGTACTGGTGGCGTTCGGGTTCTTGATCACGAACTGGGCACCTTGGAGATCTTCCTTGTAGTCGATCTCGGCACCGACCAGATACTGGTAGCTCATGGCATCGATCAACAGCGACACGCCGTTCTTCGTCATCGTGGTGTCGTCTTCGTTGGTGATCTCATCGAAGGTGAAACCGTACTGGAAGCCGGAGCAACCGCCGCCCTGCACGAACACGCGCAACTTCAGGTCGTTGTTGCCTTCCTCGGCGATCAGATCTGCCACCTTCGCTGCAGCGCTGTCGGTGAACAGAATCGGCTCGGGCATCATGGTGGAAACGTTTTCGGCAACAGCGCTCATAGATAACTCCGGTAAATCTTTTCAACGCCGGTTAGACGGCGCAAGGGGAGATGCTATCGCAATCGGCATCCGCAATTGGGGATGGCTTCATTAGACGTGACTGCGAGTGCGGACTCTTCATAAACACAAAAACCGCCCGAAGGCGGTTTTTGCTGGGGGGCCTTGCTGATCGTACCGATGAACGAAACGACCAAGGCCTGCGATCAACGCTTCGAGAACTGCTTGCGGCGACGTGCCGAATGCAGACCGACCTTCTTACGCTCAACTTCACGCGCATCGCGCGTCACGAAGCCAGCCTGGCTCAGCGCCGGCTTGAGCGATGCGTCGTAGTCGATCAGTGCACGGGTGATGCCATGACGCGCTGCGCCGGCCTGACCCGATTCACCGCCGCCAGCGACGTTGATCATGATGTCGAAGGTTTCGACATTGTTCGTTAGGAACAGCGGCTGCTTCGCGATCATGATGGAGGTTTCCCGGCCGAAATAAGCCTGGATGTCCTTGCCATTGATCGTGATCTTGCCGGTGCCCTTCTTCAGGAAAACACGTGCGACGCTGGATTTGCGACGGCCGGTTCCATTGTTCCATTCACCAATCATCTCAAGGCTCCTTACAGTTCCAGCGCTTTGGGCTGTTGGGCGGTATGCGGGTGCTCTGCGCCACCGTAGACCTTGAGTTTCTTGATCATCGCGTAACCGAGCGGGCCCTTGGGCAGCATGCCCTTGACGGCTTTTTCCAGGGCGCGGCCCGGGTGCTTGGCTTGCATGTCGCGGAAGTTCGTCGCCGAGATACCACCTGGGTAGCCCGAATGACGGTAGTAGATCTTGTCGATCGGCTTGGCGCCGGTCACACGCAGCTGGGCTGCGTTGATGATGACGATGAAGTCACCGGTGTCGACGTGAGGCGTGTAAATGGCCTTGTGTTTGCCGCGCAAACGGAGAGCAACTTCGCTGGCTACTCGTCCGAGGACCTTGTCGGTCGCGTCAATCACAAACCACTCGTGC
>JAQGMX010000463.1 GCA_028292145.1 Variovorax sp. | reverse complement strand
GGGGCAGAAAAGTAAATTTGGTAGCAAATATACAGACCGAAAGAAAACTTTTGGTCATTTTTACTCTGTGCAGCAATTTTTGAGCCTGCTCACAACGCACGCACCAATGCCCGCAGCCCCCGGTGTTCCACCCCGTCCCACGCCAGCGGCTGCTGATTCTTCGCACTCAAATAGTGATGCGTGAAAACCGCCAGATACGCCTCCAGCGTTCTCGCGGCGCCATCCTCGCCCGCCAGATCCATGCACAGCGCAGCCACCTCGCTCGTGCAGAAATGATCGCCTCGCCCTGACCGCCGCAGCTTGTACTGCGAAATCTGCTTCGGCTCCAGGCTCAGCACCGGCAGCGCGTCCAGATACGGGCTTCGCCCGAACATCTTCCGCGCCTCCGACCAGGTTCCGTCGAGCAGGATGAAGAGCGGGCGCTTGCCGCTTCCTTCGGCCGAATCGTCAGCCGGCTGAACGCTGCGCACCACACGCTCAGGTGCCGCGTATTGCCCCGGGAACACCACGTACGGTTGCCACTGCGGATCGCCCAGCAGCGCGAGCAGCGCAGGATCGACTTCGGTGCGGGCCCATCCGAAGGCGAAGGTATCGGCGACCACGTCGGCGACCAGCCAGCCGGTGTTGCTGGGCTTGAGCGGTTCGATGTCGGCCATGAGCAGGCAAACGCCAGCGCGGGTGGACATCGTCGGGCGCACGGCGCACATGCAGTGCATGGTCGCGAGACGGCATCCCTCGCAGCGCTCCCGCTTGAAGCCGCCGCGCGCGAGAAAGGGTTTGCTGCTGCGCGCCAGGCGGGCGGCGCGCAGCAAGGCGACGGCGTGAGGCATCGAGGGTTTCGCGTCGCTGCCGACTACTTTCTGCGCAGCGGTCGTCCAAGGCTGGTTCGCCAGCGCTCGATGAATTCGCGATACGCGGCCGGCTGGATGTCTTGCGTCAGCTCGACGCCGGGCACGATCGGCCTCAGGGTCGCACCCAGCTTCTGGGTCAGCTGCGCTGCGGTCGCCTCGCCGCTCACGTCCGCACGCATCGCGTAGACGCCCTGGCGCGCAAGCAGCGCCTGGCCACGTCGGGAGAGCGTGTAGTCGACCCACAGCCGCGCCGCGTTCGGCCGCCTGGCGCGCCGGGCGATCAGTTGCAGCCGCGACAGCACCAGCGTGTAGTCGGCGGGAAACACCACGCCGATGTCCGGATTGCGGCGCGCCTGCGCGAGCGCATAGGCGCCGAGCACGTTGTAGGCGATGGCGGCCCGCCCGTTGGCGACCTGGCCGAGCATGGCCGACGTGGTCGCGGCGAAGCGCACGTCGGCACGACCCAGGGCCTGCGCCACATCCCAGAAGGCCGATGCCGCGCGCGCGTCTTGCGCGGCGAGCAGGAAGCCAAGGCCGGACTTTTCCACGTCGTAAGTGACGACCTTGCCCTTGAGCGCCGGCGTGCGCTGCAACAGCGCCGCGAGGTCGGCATGCGTGCGCGGCGGCTGAGGGACCAGCTTCTTGTTGTAGGCGAAGACGATCGGCTCGAAGGTAGTGGCCCACGCCCGGTCGCGCATCCGCGCCCAGGCCGGCAGCGCCGCGCTCTCGGGCGAGGCGTAAGTCAACGCGTAGTCCTGCTCGACCAGGTTGGTCTGCAGGTCCATCGCGGAGCTCCACAGCACATCGGCGGTGTCGCGTCCGAGCTGGGTTTCGGCCACGAAGCGGTGGTGCAGTTCGGTGCTGGTCAGGTCTTCGTATTCGACGGCGACGCGCGGGTATAGCGTCCGGAAATCATCTACTAGCGGCTGCGCGACGGCGGCGTCGGTGGTCGAGTAGACGACGAGCCGACCCTCGTCCTCGGCGGCACGCACCGTGGCTGCGTAGTCCGGCGCGTAGCCTGCGGGCGGTTTCGAGCGGGGCGAGAAGTCGAGCAGTTCGTCCATGCCGTTGTTCTGCGTACTGTTCTGCGCGGCGGCGAATGGGCTCACGCCTAGGACGAGCAACCCGCCAACCGCAGTGCGGCGTGTGGTGGAACCCTGGACGGCCTGGAGCGGATGCTTTTTCATGTCCGTCTTCGTTTCAGCCGACGCGCACCAGCGGGATCACGCCCAGCAGCAGCGTGGCGGCCAGCATGACCACGGCTGCCGACATTGCCCACAGCAGCGTGAAGCGCTGGTGGTCGCCAAATTCGACCTTCGCCAGCCCTACCAGCAGGTAGGTCGACGCCACCAGCGGGCTCAGCAGGTGCACCTGCTGACCAATGAGCGAGGCACGCCCGATCTCCGCAGCCGTGAAGCCATGCACCGCGCCGGCCTTCGCCAGGATCGGCAAGATGCCGAAATAGAAAGCGTCGTTGGAGATGAAGAAGGTGAACGGCACGCTCAGCACCGCCGTGACGACCGCCAAGTACGGCTCGAGCCAGTTCGGCAGGCCGGAGATCACGCTCGCGGCGATCGCGTCGACCATCTTGGTGCCCGACAGGATGCCCACGAAGATGCCGGCCGCGAAGATCAGCGCCACCACCGGCACGATGTTGGCCGCAT
>JAQGMX010000453.1 GCA_028292145.1 Variovorax sp. | reverse complement strand
TGGCCGGCGTCGCGCTGCAACTCGAAGCGCAGCCCGAATCCGACGCCGAGCCGCGTTACGACGTCGAGTTGCGCTGGCGCAACGGTACGCACCGCATCGACACCGTTTTCGCCCCGAACCGCTTCCATGAGGATCTGCTCGGCAACCGAATGTTGTCGCCCTGCGGCTGGTTCGCCAATTTGCCGCGCAGCACCGACTACGAAGATGTCTTCCGTCTGGCGATGCACACGCTGCACCACCACGACTGGCCGAAGACGGAGCCGTACTTCGAGCGCCTCGACATCCGCATCGATCTCCCGGATTCGCCACGCTCGCCCGGCAGTGCATGGATCGACCTTCACGAGGCGATGCACGAGGACCTTTATTTCTCGCTGCTCGAAACCTTCCAGCAGCGCAGCGGCCGTCCGCAAGGCGACCGGCGGCTGCAGCCGGGACAGATCGTGCCGGACATTCGGGCGAGCATCGACGGCAGCGTGTCGGTACGGATCGGCTTGCGCGCGTATCCGAAACCGGCAGCGGAGACCGAATCGCCGGAGAGCATCGACACCACGCCGCTCGGCGATGTGATTTCGCCGCTGTCGCCCGCGCGCATCGCCCGCGAGATGGCGGCTTTCGACGGCGTGCGTTTCCAGGCGACCACGCGCCAGGGCCGAAGCGTGCTCGGCGTCCATCACGTCGCTGGCGCGCCGGGTTCTGCGGTGATCGTCAGCGGCGGTCAGCACGCGAACGAAACTTCGGGCGTCGTCGGCGCGCTGCGTGCGGCGCACACGCTGGCTGCCCGCGCCGATGCCAACTTCGCGCTGATCGCGCTCGAGAACCCCGACGGCTACGCGCTGCGTCACGAGCTCTGCGCGCACGGCCCGGCGCAGCGCGAGCAGATGCAGCACGCCGCGCGCTACACCGCGCTCGGCGACGACCTCGAATACCGGGAGCAGCCGCCGTTCTACGAGCGCGAGGCGCGCCATCAGGCGCTGGCGCTCTCCGGCGCGACGCTTCACGTCAATCTGCACGGCTATCCGGCGCACGAATGGACGCGGCCGCTGAGCGGCTACATTCCGCGCGGTTTCGACCTCTGGACCGTGCCGAAGGGGTTTTTCCTGATCCTGCGGCACCAGCCCGGCTGGGGCGATCAGGCGCGACAGCTCGCGGAGCACGTCTGCCGCCAGCTTTCCGGGCGCGCCGATCTCATGGCTTTCAACGCGGCGCAGCTCGCCACTTACAATAGGCACGCTGGCGAGCTTCCTTTCGAAGTCATCCACGGCACGGCCTGCACCATCAGCGAGGTCGACCGCCCCGGACCCGCCCTGACCCTGATCACCGAGTTTCCCGACGAGACTGTCCACGGTGATCCTTTCATCCTGGCCCACGACACGCAGACCGCGACGGTCCTGGCTGCGGTCGAAGCCTTGAGCCTCCTTTCGCCAACCGTGCCGATACCGCCGACCCCATGATCAATCTGAAGAACGTCGTCCTGCGCCGTAGCGCCAAAGTCCTGCTGGACGGCGCCAACGTCACCATCAATCCCGGAGAGCGCGTCGGCCTGGTCGGCCGCAACGGCGCCGGCAAGTCGACGCTCTTCGCGCTCTTCAACGGCACGTTGCACGAAGACGGCGGCGATTTCTACCTGCCCAAGCAGTGGCGCATGGCGCAGGTCGCGCAGAACATGCCCGAGACCAGCGAATCGGCGACCGATTTCGTGGTCGGCGGCGACACCCGGCTGGTCGAACTGCGCGAAGCATTGGCCGTGACCGAAGCCAGCTACGAAGCCACGCCCGACGATGCCGACATCGGCATGGCGCTGGCCCATGCCTACACCGATCTGGCCGATGCGGGCGAACACGACGCCGTGCCGCGCGCGCAGGCGCTGATCCTCGGGCTCGGCTTCAAGACGCACGAGCTCGACCTGCCGGTCAACAGCTTCTCCGGCGGCTGGCGCATGCGCCTGCAACTCGCCCGTGCGCTGATGTGTCCGAGCGATTTGCTGCTGCTCGACGAACCCACCAATCACCTGGACCTGGACGCCCTCGTCTGGCTCGAAGCCTGGCTGCAGCGCTACGCCGGCACGATGATCGTCATCAGCCATGACCGCGAATTCCTCGATGCGGTGACCACCGTCACGCTGCACATCGTGAATGCGCAGCTCACGCGCTACGGCGGCAACTACAGCAAGTTCGAGGAAATGCGCGCCCTGCACATGGAGCAGCAGCAGGCCGCTTTCGGCAAGCAGCAGGAAAAGATCGCGCATCTGCAGAAGTTCATCGACCGCTTCAAGGCCAAGGCCAGCAAGGCCAAGCAGGCGCAGAGCCGGGTCAAAGCGCTCGAACGCATGGAAAAGGTCGCGCCGCTGCTGGCCGAAGCCGACTTCACCTTCGAATTCAAGGAGCCGGGCAACATCCCGAATCCGATGCTGTCGATCAGCAATGCGAGCTTCGGCTACGTCATGCAGCCCGAAGAAGGCAGCGCGGACGAGCCGGTGACCAAAACCATCCTGCGCGGCGTGAACCGCTCGGTGCTGGCCGGCCAGCGCATCGGCATCCTGGGCGCCAACGGCCAGGGCAAGTCGACGCTGGTGAAGACGGTCGCGCGCGAAATGGGCGCCATCGCCGGCACCGTGACCGAGGGCAAGGGCCTGAACATCGGCTACTTCGCACAGCAGGAACTCGACGTGCTGCGCCCGCAGGACACACCGCTCGAACACATGGTGCGCATGGCCCGCGAGATGGGTGCCGCCGCCAAGGAACCGACCGGCGAACAGAATCTCCGCAGCTACCTGGGCAGCTTCAATTTCAACGGCGACATGGTCAAGCAGCCCGTCGGCACCATGAGCGGCGGCGAAAAAGCGCGGCTCGTGCTGGCGATGATGGTCTGGCAGCGCCCCAATCTGCTGCTGCTGGACGAGCCAACCAATCACCTGGACCTCGCCAC
>JAQGMX010000442.1 GCA_028292145.1 Variovorax sp. | reverse complement strand
ACGGCGAGGTGGTCGAGGAAGGCCGCAGCGCCGACATCTTCAGCGCGCCGAAGTCCGACTACACGCGGGCGCTGATCGCGGCGATTCCGCATTTCGAGCCGCATGCGGCACCGACCGTTTTCGAGGCGGTGCCGGCATGAAGACGCTCATCTTCGGCGGCGCCGGCTTCGTCGGCCTGAACATCGCGGAGCGGCTGCTTTCGGCGGGCGAGTCTGTGGTGCTGTTCGACCGGCTGCCGCTGCCCCCTGCAGCCGTCGCCGCGTTCGCCGCGCTACCCGGTTCGCTGGAAGTCATGCAGGGCGATGTGACCGACATGGAAGCCGTCACCTGCGCGCTGACCTACGAGATCGACACCGTGGTGCTCGGCTCTGCGGTGACGGCCGATGCGGCCCGCGAAACGCGCGATCCCGAAACCATCCTGCAGATCAACCTCGCAGCGCTCACACCGATCCTGCGTGCGGCACGCGATGCCGGCGTGCGGCGGATCGTCAACCTGAGCTCTGCGGCTGCGTACGGCCGGGCCGCAATGGACGTCGCCCTCGTCGACGAGAACGTCGCGCCACAACCGACCGGCCTTTACGGCATCACCAAGTTCGCGTCCGAAATGATCGGTGGGCGGATGGCCGAACTCTGGTCGCTCGACTTCGTGAGCCTGCGCCTGAGCGCCGTGTTCGGTCCGTGGGAGCGCGCCACCGGCGTGCGCGACACGACGAGTGCGCAGTTCCAGATCACCGAAGCCGCACGCCTAGGCAAGCCAGCGCTGCTGGCTCGCCCCGGCGTGCGGGATTGGGCCTACGCGCCCGACGTGGCGCATGCCGTGCATGCAGTCCTGCACGCAGAAGCACTGAAGCACCGCGTCTACAACGTGTCGACGCCGGAAAGCTGGTCGGCGCTCGACTGGGGGCGGCAGCTCGCGGCACACCGGTCGGGCTTCGAATGCAGGCTCGCGCGAGAAGGCGAAACGCCGACGATCGAGTTGCATTCGGCGGCCGATCGCGGCGCGCTGTCGGTTGCGCGGCTGCAGGAAGAACTGGGTTGGAAGGCGGGCTTCGGGCTTGCCGATTCGGTCGCACACCTCGACGCATGGTGCCGACGCCATGCGTCGTCATCGAAAGGAACACCGTGAGATTGCAGGACAAGGTCGCCATCGTCACCGGCGGCGGATCGGGCATCGGACAGGCTTCGGCATTGCTCTTCGCACGCGAAGGCGCGCGCGTTGCCGTGGTCGATCGCGACCTCGCCGCTGCGGAAGCAACCGTCGTACAGATCAAAGAACATGGCGGCGAGGCACTGGCATTCGGCTCGGACGTCGGCATGCCCGGCACCGCCGATGCCGATGCGGCTGCCGTGCGCGCGCAGTGGGGTCGCATCGACGTGCTGGTGTGCGCGGCGGGCTTCTCTTGTGGCGGAACGGTGACGACGACTTCGCCGGAGGACTGGGACGCGGTCTTCCGCACCAACGTCGGCGGCACCTGGCTCTGGGCGCGTGCGGTGATCCCGCAGATGCAGCAGCAGGCGGGCGGCTCGATCGTCACCTTCACCTCGCAGCTGGCGCTGGCCGGCGGCCGGAACAACAGCGCCTACGTCGCGGCCAAGGGCGCGATCATGAGCCTGACGCGGACGATGGGGCTCGACTACGCCGCCGACGGCATCCGCGTCAACGCGATTGCGCCAGGCGCCATCGACACGCCGATGCTGGCACGCGGATTCCTGCGACAGGCGGACCCGACCGCCGCACGCGAAACCTCGCTCAAGCGCCATGCGCTGGGCCGCTTCGGTCGGGCGGAAGACATCGCCGCCTCGGTGCTGCATCTCGCAAGCGACGCATCGGCCTTCACGACCGGCACCACGATGGTGGTCGACGGCGGCTGGCTCGCGGGCTGACATGGACAGGGTCATGCAAGCCCCCGGCCCGCAGAGGCTCGCCGAACTCGAAGCCCGCATCGCGCGCGAACTCGACAGCATCGCGCACCCGCACAAACCGTGGCTCGTGCCGCGCACCGGCCCCGACGGCAAGCCGGCCCTCGACGTGCTGATCATCGGTGCCGGCCAGTCGGGCAGCGCGGCGGGCTTCGGCCTGCTGCGTTCGAAGGTCGACAACATCCTGGCCATCGACGCTGCGCCGGTCGCGGCCGAGGGCCCGTGGAACACCTACGCGCGCATGCAGACGCTGCGCAATCCGAAGGACTACACGGGGCCCGATCTCGACATTCCCAGCCTGACCTGCCGCGCCTGGTACGAGGCGCGCTTCGGCGAAGCGGCGTGGGATGCGCTCGGCATGCTACCGAAAGGCCTGTGGGCCGAATACCTGCTGTGGGTTCGGCGGGTGACGCGGGTGCCGGTCGAGAACGGCACGCGGCTGCTGCGCATCGCGCCCGTCGACGGCGGGGATCTGCTGGCGGCGGAGGTCGAACACGACGGCCAACCCCGCACGCTGTATGCACGCAAGATCCTTCTCGCCACCGGCCAGGAAGGTGTCGGCCGCTGGACGATTCCATCCGCTCTCGCCGGCCTGCCTGCGGACCGCTGCCTGAACTCGTCGCAGCCATTCGATTTCGCCCGTGTGCGCGGCAAGACGGTGGTGGTGATCGGCGCCGGTGCATCGGCCTTCGACAACGCGGCGACCGCGCTGGAAGCCGGTGCGGCGGAAGTTCATCTGCTGTGCCGGCGGACCGAGGCGCAGGTGGTGCAGCCCTATCGCTGGGTCACCTTCCGCGGCTTCCTGCGGCATCTGTCGGACCTCGACGACCCCTGGCGCTGGCGCTTCATGCGCCATGTGCTGAGCATGCGCGAAGGCTTCCCGCAACAGACCTACGACCGCTGCGCCGACCATGCCAACTTCGAGATGCACACCGGCGCCGGCGTGCGCGGCAGCCGCTTCGACGACGCGTCAGACCGCATCGGACTCGACACCGAACACGGCACGATGCAGGCCGACTTCGTGATCTGCGCGACCGGCATCGACATCGACTTCAACGCCCGACCGGAGCTGGCGAGCTTCGCCGGCAACATCGCCACCTGGGCCGACCGCTACACGCCGCCCGACGACGAGCAGGACGCGCGGCTCGCGCGGTTCCCCTACCTCGCCGACGACTACGCCTTCAGCGAGCGCACACCCGGCGCGACGCCGTGGCTGCGCAACGTGCACCTGTTCGCGATCGGCTCGACGATGAGCTTCGGCGCCTCCGGCTCGTCGATCAACGCGATGACGACCGCCATTCCGAAGCTGGTGTCCGGGCTCACGCGCGGGCTGTTCCGCGACGACATCGATCAACATTGGGCAGCATTCCAGGCCTACGACGTACCGCAGGCCGTGATACGGCCACGCCATTCCAAAGGAAACGACGCATGAGCGAACCCGCCTACGACCTCACCGTGCGGAACGGCCGCCTATCGACCGACACCGAAACCTTCGAGGCCGACATCGGCATCCGCGACGGCGTGATCGTCGCGCTCGAGAAGAACCTGCCGGCCGGCCGCGAAGACATCGACGCAACCGGCCGTTGGGTGCTGCCCGGCGGCATCGACAGCCATGTGCACGTCGAGCAGCTTTCCGGCATGGGCGTGATGTGCGCCGACGATTTCTACTCGGCGACGGTGTCTGCGGTGTTCGGCGGCACCACGACCATCA
>JAQGMX010000418.1 GCA_028292145.1 Variovorax sp. | reverse complement strand
GCCAGACGATGGCCGCGGCGATTTCGCCCGGATTGCCGATACGGCGCATCGGCACGACCGGCGCCAGCCGGTGCGCCCGCTCGGGCTGGCCGCCGGAAGCGTGGATGTCGGTGTCGACCAGGCCCGGTCGCACCGCATTCACGCGGACGCCTTCGTCCGCCACTTCCTTCGCCAGTCCGAGCGTGAAACTGTCGATCGCGCCCTTGCTGGCGGCGTAGTCCACATATTCGCCCGGCCCGCCGACGCGCGCCGCGACGCTGGAGACGTTGACGATGGCGCCGCCCGTGCCGCCGTGCTTCGTGCTCATCCGTCGCACCGCCTCGCGTGCGCAGACGAAGCTTCCGACGATATTGATGCGAAACATGCGCTCCAGCCGCTCGACGCTCATCTCGTCGACCCGCGCTTTCACGTCGACCACGCCGGCGTTGTTGACCAACGCCGTCAGGCGGCCGAGCTTGGCGTCGATCTTCTCGAACATCGCCATCACCTGCGCTTCGTCGCCGACATCGGCCTGAACGGCGATCGCCGTGCCGCCAGCCGCGCGGATGGTGCGCACCACTTCGTCGGCCGCCAGCGAGTTGCTGGTGTAGTTGACGGCGACCGCATGACCGCGCTGCGCGGCGAGGAGGGCGGTCGCGGCGCCGATGCCGCGACTGCCGCCGGTGATCAAAAGCACTTGCTGGTTCAAAGCCCGCCTCCTGCACAAAAGCTGCGCGTCAGTTAAAAAACTCCCCGGATTACATCATCGAGGACACGCCATGACGCAAGTCGATTACTACTTCACGCCGCAAAGCCCGTGGACCTATCTGGGTCACGCGCGCTTTGCCGCCCTGCTCAAGGCCACGGGCGCCACGGTGCGCGTGCGGCCGATCGATTTCGGCGCGGTGTTCCCGGTGTCGGGCGGCCTGCCGCTCGGCAAGCGCGCGCCGCAGCGGCAGGCCTACCGGCTGGTCGAGATGGCGCGGTTTTCGGAACAACTCGACGTTGAACTGAATCCGAAGCCGAAATTCTTCCCGGTCGCGTCCGACGATGCGTCCCGACTGATCATTGCCGTCGACATGCACGACGGCGCCGACGCCGCGATGCGTCTTTGCGGCGCCGTCTTTGCCGCGGTCTGGGTGCAGGAGCGCAACATCGCCGATCCGGCCGTGCTGGAGGCACTGGCGGTCGAATGCGGATTGCCGGCGAAGCGTGCAGAGCAATCGCACAGCCAGGCGGTGCAGGAGCGCTACGAGGCCGACACGAAGGAAGCCATCGACGCCGGCGTTTTCGGCGCGCCCAGCTACGTGATCGAAGGCGAGATCTTCTGGGGCCAGGATCGGCTCGATTTCGTCGAGCGCGCATTGCGGCGCTGAACCTTCGACGGCACCTATTTCATTTCAACCACAAGGAGCATGACCATGGGTCAATTCATCGATCTCACAGCCAAAGACGGCTTCACCTTCCCCGCTTATGTCGCCGAACCGGCCGGCCAACCGAAGGGCGCCGTCGTCGTCCTGCAGGAAATCTTCGGCGTCAACTCGCACATCCGCTCGGTGGCCGACGGCTATGCGGCCGCCGGTTATCTGGCAGTGGCGCCGGCCACGTTCCACCGCGTGAAGCCGGGCGTCGAACTCGGCTACACCGACGCCGACATGCAGGCGGGCTTCGCACTCAAGACCGAGGTCGAGGCGCTGCCGGCGCCCGGCGTGATGCAGGACGTGCAGGCCGCGGTCGACTACGCCGCGCGCGGCGGCAAGGTCGGCATCGTCGGCTACTGCTGGGGCGGCTTGCTGACCTGGCGCGCGGCATCGGACGTGACCGGCATTGCGGCTGCGGCGCCTTACTACGGCGGCGGCATGACGATGCCCGACGAAATCGCGCGCAAGCCGAAGGTGCCGGTGCTGGCCCAATTCGGCAACCAGGACCACTGGATTCCACTCGACAGCATCGAGGCTTTCAAGGCGGCGCATCCGGATGTGATCGTGCATGTCTACCCCACCGGCCACGGCTTCAACTGCGATCAGCGCGGTTCGTACAACGCCGAAGCGGCAGCCACGGCCAAGGAGCGCACGCTGGCATTCTTTGCCGAACACCTGGGCTGAGACTGTTTTCGGAGGGGGCGATCGGGTGAATCCGATGCCGCGGATTGTTCGCGAATCGTGAACGCCGTGGTTCCGTTCGGAGGCGTTTATCGAGGGTGATCAGGTTCAAAATTCCTTCACAGGCAGGCAAACACCGCAAGCCTGACAAACCCTAAGGAATTCGAAATGACCGCCTCCAAGATTCTCGCCGCTGCTGCCTTCTCCCTTCTTGCCGTTGCCGGCGCACATGCCGATGTGTACGACAACATCCCCAACTTCCCAGGCACCAGCCAGGTGTCGCGCGCCGAAGTGAGCGCCGGTGCCTACACCGCCGCCCGCAGTGCCGATCCATACCGCGAAGGTGCAACGGCTTCGATGCAGCCTTCGCGCACCTCGACGGTCGACCGCGCTTCGGTTCGTGAACAGGCCGTCGCAGCCGCTCATGCCAAGAACCAGACCGTGCAAGCCTCGTCGTACGTGAACAGCCGCGCTCCTTCGTCGCTGTAAGTCTGGCGTCAGGTCCGACATCGGATCTGGCTGCGCTTAGCTGACCGAAGCCGTGCAATGCGCAAGCGTTGCACGGCTTTTCTGCGTCAGGCGTCCGACCTGTCTTTTTCGATGTCTTTGTCGATGTCCAGGATCGACTGGCCGACCGCCTTACCGCGCTCGATCAGCTGCTGCGCGGCGTTCGTCCTGTCGCGCGCCTCGCGGTTCTGGCTCAGCTTGAACTTGCCGACGATCTTCGTGACGACGATCTCGACCCCGACGATGTTCTTCAGCATGCCGTCGATGTAGTCGGGCGCCGAATCGGTCATGCGCCACGGTTTGTCGCCGCCGGCCTGGCTTTCGTGCGTACGGGTCAGGCGCGCGACCACACCGCGCACGTACTTTTCGTCGTCATGGAAGATCATCTGGCCGTGCACGTGGACGACCTGGTAATTCCAGGTCGGCACCTGGCGGTGGGTTTCGTGCTTGCTCGGATACCAGTTCGGCGAAACATAGGCTTCCGGACCCTGGAAGATGACGAGCACATCGCGCTTCTCCGCTGCGTTGTCTTTCGCATCGCTCCAGACCGGGTTCGCTCTCGCGACGTGGCCTATCAGCCGACCGCCGCTGCCGAAGCCGGGTTCGAATTCGAACGGAATGTGATTGGCATCCAGCCCGTCGGGCCCATGCGTCACCAGCGTGCCGAGCGGATGGCCGGAGATGGCCGCATGCAGCACCTCCGGACGGGTTTCCGCGAACCAGGGTGGGACGTACATGGTTGGCCTTTCTTGGGGTGCTCGGCGATCAGCGCTTGGTGCGTGGGTTTTCGCCGAGCCGGGTTTCGAGGAAGTCGAGCAGCGCGCGAAGGGCGGCGCTGTTGTGGCGACGCTGCAGATAAGCGGCCGAGAGCCAAACGTCGCTGCGCGTGTAGGTCTGCAGTACCGGCACGAGCTCCCCGGCATCGATGTACGGTTGCGCCAGCAGCGAAGGCAGGTAGACGACGCCGAAACCCTGCAGCGCGACCTCGAGCAACGGCGCCGATTCTGTCGAATCCATGCGGCTCTTGAGCGGCACGTCGATCGGTTGGCCGTCCGACTCGAAACGCCAGTGCGGATGCAGCCCGAGCCGCGACTGCGTCAGCGCGTCGTGTTGCGCCAGATCGGCTGGATGCGTCGGCGTGCCGTGCTTGCGCCAATACACCGGCGAAGCCACCACCACCAGTTTGACCTGCTTGAGCCGACGCACGATCAGGTTGTCGTCGACGATCGGGCTGAAGCGCAGCGCGACGTCGATCGCTTCCTCCGCCATGTCGACCACCCGATTGGTCAGGTGCAGGCTGATGCCGACTTCCGGGTAGTGCCCGAGGAACTGCGCCAGCAGCTTCGGCAGGTTGCCCTGGCCCATGCCGTGAGGCGCCGAAATCCGAAGCCGCCCGGTCGGCCGGCTCGCATGCTCCTGGATTTCGGCACGGGTCAGCGCCATCATTTCCATCACCGGCACGCTGCGCTTGAGCAGCAGCGCGCCGGCATCGGTCAGGCTCACGGAGCGCGTCGACCGGTTCAGCAGACGCACGCCGAGGCGCTTCTCCAGCTCGGCCACGTACTTGCTGACGGTCGCCTTCGACATGCCCAGCCGCGTGGCCGCGCGCGAGAAGCTGCCTTGTTCGGCGACGTCGCGGAAGGTCTTGAGCAGGTCGAGGGTGTCCATCCGCGTCGGTCGCCGATCTGCGATCTGGCTAGCGCGTCGTGCGCGCAAGGTAGCGCTTGCGCCAGAACACCAGGATCAGCGCCACGGCGGTCACGCCCATCGAGCCCATCGCGATCCAGAAGCCGTCGGCTTTGTGCACCAGCGGAATGAATTCGAAGTTCATGCCGAAGATGCCGGCGATGAGATTCAGCGGCAGGAAGATGGCCGTCAGCACGGTCAGCACCCGCATGATGTCGTTGGTGCGGTGGCTCTGGACGCTGAAGTGCATCTGCACCGCGGTTTCGGCGTTCTGCTCCAGTCGGCGCACGTGATGGACGACGCGCTCGATGTGCTCCAGCACGTCGCGGCTGCGGACCAGCGTGAGTTCGCGCTCGCGGGCGTCGGCCGGCGTTTCGGGTGAGGGCAGCGTTTCGACGGCGTCGATCCAGTCCTGCACGGCGGCGCGCTGGTCTTCGCAGATCTCGTCGAGGTGATGCAGCGCGTGGCGCGCCTCCATCAGCGCGCTCCAGTTGGTGAAGCGGCTGCGCGGATCGATCAGCTCGGCCTGCCAATGGTCGAGCTGCCGCGTGAGTTCGCGCCGCAGGTCGAGGTAGCCGTCGACGATCTGGTTGACGACGCGCAGCATCAGGTCCGGCGGGCCGGTCGGCACGCGCGCGCTCACGGCGCGGATGTCCAGCGCGGGCGCTGCGGCGCCGTTGCGCGTCGACGCCGCCGCAGCGAGCAGTTTCTGCGCATAGACGTCGCGCGCGGCACCGTCTTCGGGATGCACGGAGAGCAGCACGCGATCGAAGACCGCGAAGCCGACCGGGCGGGTGTCGACGCGACGCAGCACCGGCGGGCCGGTGCGCAGCGTCTGCGGCGGATCGGAACCGTTGGTCGCGGCCGTCGCGGCGACCGAACTCGCCGAAAGCCGCCGGAACACCAGCACGTCGTAGAGCGAGGTGTAGTCGTAGTGCGACGGCAACTGGTCGTTGAGCAGATCGCTCACATGCAGGTCGACCAGCGTCGCGCCGCTGAGCGATTGCAGGATGGCCTGGACGGTGGCGAGTTCGGCGCGGAATTCTTCCCGCGTCAGGGACAGCCACAGATAGCCGTTGCGGCAGGCACCGGGCAGCGCCAGCGGCGCCAGCGCGTCGTGCTCCTCGACGTGCGAGCCGGTGATCTCGAAAAGGCGCATGGAAGACGGGCGACGCTCTGGATCAGGTCAACGCTGCGCGCGCAGCGCACGCGCGGCATCGATCGCGAAATACGTCAGCACGCCGTCGGCGCCCGCGCGTTTGAACGCCAGCAGGCTTTCCAGCATCACCGCGTCGTGATCGAGCCAGCCGTTCTGCGCCGCCGCCTTCAGCATTGCGTACTCGCCGCTGACCTGATAGGCGAAGGTCGGCACGCGGAATTCGTCTTTCACGCGGCGCACGATGTCCAGGTACGGCATGCCGGGCTTGACCATCACCATGTCGGCGCCTTCGGCGATGTCGATCGCCACTTCGCGCAGCGCTTCGTCGCTGTTGCCGGCGTCCATCTGGTAGACCTTCTTATTGCTCTTGCCGAGGTTGGCAGCGGAGCCGACGGCGTCGCGGAACGGGCCGTAGAAGGCGCTCGCGTACTTGGCGCTGTACGCCATGATCCGCGTGTGGATGTCGCCGTTGGCTTCTAGCGCGTCTCGGATCGCGCCGATGCGGCCGTCCATCATGTCGCTCGGCGCCACGATGTCGACGCCGGCTTCCGACTGGGTCAGCGCCTGCTTCACAAGAACCTCGACAGTGGCATCGTTCAGGATGTAGCCGGTGTCGTCGAGCAGGCCGTCCTGGCCGTGGCTGGTGTAGGGGTCGAGCGCCACGTCGGTCATGATGCCCAGCTCCGGAAAGCGCGATTTCAGCGCTGCGACCACGCGCGGAATCAGGCCGTCGGGGTTGAAAGCCTCGTCGCCGTCGGGCGTCTTGAGGCTGGCATCGACCACTGGGAACAGCGCCATCACCGGGATGCCCAGCGCCACGCATTCCTCGGCCAGCGGCAGCAGCAGGTCCAGGCTCAGGCGGTCGACGCCGGGCATCGACGACACCGGATCGCGACGGTTTTCGCCTTCCTGCACGAAGACCGGATAAATCAGGTCGTGCGCGGTGAGGGCGTTTTCTCGCACCAGGTTGCGGGTGAAAGTGTCGCGGCGCAGGCGGCGGGGACGACCGGCGGGGAAGGGCGCATGGAAGTTGGCGTGAACAGTCATGGCGCAAATTGTGTCCGATGCGCCTTCCCGGCGACTTCCGAGGGGTCGCGGAAGTGTCAATAAAACCTTACAAACTGCTTGAAACGATCGTTCGCATTTGTTAAATTCTCTGTCGAGCGGCTTGCCGTTCCCCGCTTTTCCTCCCTGAGCGGGTGCCTCGATGTGTGACAGCAAAAAGGCTTCCCAGCCCGGCGTGCATTCGTCGGGCTTTTTTTTGTCTGCGCGATTCGTCGAGAAGCGTCACTACACTGCCGCCCATGCTCTGGATCAAATCGCTTCATATCGTTTTCATCGCCAGCTGGTTCGCCGGACTGTTCTATCTACCGCGCATCTTCGTAAACCTGGCGCAGGTGCCTCCGGGCTCCGAGGCCGAACGGGCGCGTCTGCTGCTGATGGCACGCAAGCTGCTGCGCTTTACCACGATCCTCGCGGTGCCGGCCATTCTTCTCGGTGCGTGGCTGTGGATGGGCTACGGCATCGGCCGCGGTCCCGGCAACGGCTGGATGCATGCCAAGCTGGCCTTGGTCGTGCTCGCCATCGGCTATCACCACGGGTGCGGGGTGCTGTTGCGGCGCTTCGTTGCCGGCACGAACCGGCGCAGCCATGTCTTCTATCGCTGGTTCAACGAAGTGCCGGTCATCCTGCTTCTCGCCATCGTCATCCTGGTGGTCGTCAAGCCGTTCTGACCGTCGCCGTGCGTCATAAATCGGCTGCGTTGCCATTGACGCTGGCCTACGCGGCGCTCATCGTCTACGCGAGCCTCTATCCGTTCGCCGACTGGCGCGACCAAGGCATCGCGCCGTGGGCCTACCTGACGGCGGCGTGGCCGAAATACTGGACCGGTTTCGACTTCGGCATCAACGTCGCCGGCTACGTGCCGCTTGGATTTCTGGCTGCGCTGGCGGTGCTTCGCACGCGTCCGCAGGCGGGCGTCTGGCAGGCGGTGCTGCGCGCGACGCTGATCGGCGGCGCTATTTCTTTCGCGATGGAAACATTGCAGAGCTACCTGCCGGTGCGGATTCCATCGAATGTCGATCTCGGCCTGAACACGGTCGGCGCGCTCGCTGGCGCGGTGCTGGCCGCCGCGCTCGAGCGTCTCGGCGCGGTCGCGCACTGGACGCGCGTGCGTGCGCAGTGGTTCGTCGACGACGCGCGCGGCGGTCTTGTGTTGCTGGCGCTCTGGCCGATCGCACTGCTGTTTCCGGCGGCCGTCACTTTCGGGCTGGGGCAGGTCTTCGAGCGCCTCGAGACCGCCATCGCCGAATGGCTGCTGGACACGCCTTTCCTCGAGTGGCTGCCGCTGCGCGAATTCGAGCTCGAACCGCTGGTGCCCGGCGTCGAAATGCTGTGCGTGCTGCTCGGCGCGCTGGTGCCGTGCCTGCTGGCTTTCACCGTCGCGCGTTCGGTGGCGCAGCGCGCCGTGCTGCTGGCGCTGACGCTGGCTGCCGGCATCGCGGCCAGCGCGTTGTCGGCGGCGCTGAGCTACGGCCCGGAACACGCCTGGGCCTGGCTCAGCATGCCGGTCCAGTTCGGCATCGCGGGCGCGCTGATCGTCGGTGTGCTGCTGCTCGGCGCGCGGCGCCGGCTTTGCGCGGCGTTGCTGCTGATGGCGCTGGTGGTGCATCTGAGCCTGCTGAACCAGGCGCCCGAAAGCGCGTATTTCGCGCAGACGCTGGCCAACTGGGAGCAGGGCCGCTTCATCCGCTTCCACGGCCTCGCCCAATGGCTCGGCTGGCTCTGGCCCTTTGCGACGCTGGGCTACGTGCTGACGCGGGTGTCGCGGCGCTCGGGCCAAACCTAGAATCGTCCGATGCCCAGTCCAAACACATCCGCCGATGCCAGCGGCGCCGCCGGCACCGCCAGCTATTACGAGCGCCACATCTTCTTCTGCCTCAACGAACGCAAGAACGGCGAGGATTCCTGCGCCCGCCACGACGCGCAAGAGGGTTTCGATCGCTGCAAGTCGCGCGTCAAGGAGCTCGGCCTGTCGGGCGTGGGCAAGGTTCGCGTGAACAAGGCCGGCTGCCTGGACCGCTGCGCGGGCGGTCCGGTGGCGGTGGTGTATCCCGAAGGCGTCTGGTACACCTTCGTCGACAAGTCCGACATCGACGAGATCGTCGAATCGCACCTGCAGAACGGCCAGATTGTCGAGCGGCTGGTGCTGCCGCCGGACGTCGGCCGCTGAATCCATTCGTCGCCAAGCCATGAATTCCCAGACCGAAAAGCTGATCCTTGAGGGCGCAGCCGGCGCCATCGAAGCGCAACGCGACCAGCCCGCCGAAGGCGTGACGCCGCGCGGCGTGGCCGTCATCGCGCATCCGCATCCGCTGTTCGGCGGCACGATGGACAACAAGGTCGTGCAGACGCTGGCGCGTGCCTTCGTCGCCAGCGGCTGGACGGCCGTGCGCTTCAACTTCCGCGGCGTCGGTGCCAGCCAGGGCGTGCATGACGAAGGCCGCGGCGAAACAGAGGATTACCGCGCCGTCGTCGCGCAGGTCGCGCCGACGGGTGCGCTGGCCGTGGCCGGGTTCTCCTTCGGCGCCTTCGTGGCGATCAACGCGTTGCAGACGCTCTGGACCGAACGCGAAGTCTCCAGCGTGGCGCTGATCGGCGCC
>JAQGMX010000409.1 GCA_028292145.1 Variovorax sp. | reverse complement strand
TGATGGTCGGTCCGCAGGACGGACTGCCGGTGCTTGCACAAATGACCGCCGCCTTCTCGCAACTCGGCCGCTCGCTGCTGGCCGTGCAGGAAGTGCCGCTCGACCAGGTCAAGCGTTACGGCATCGTTGCCGGCGACACCATCGAAGATGGCCTGGTCAAGGTGAACCGCATGATCGAGAAGCCGTCGCCGGAGTCCGCGCCTTCGCGTCTGGCCGTGGCCGGTCGCTATGTGCTGACGCCGGGCGTGTTCGCCGAAATCCGCCACCAGCCCAAGGGCGCGGGCGGCGAAATCCAGCTGACCGACGGCATCGCGGCGCTGATGAAGAAGGAAGCGGTCTACGCCTACTCCTACAAGGGCGTGCGCTACGACTGCGGTAGCAAGGAAGGTTTCCTGCAAGCTACCGTCGAACTCGCCCTGGCGCATCCGGAAGTCGGCGGCCAGTTCCGCGAATACCTCAAGAGCCTGGCGCTCTGAGCTTCAGCGCCTGATCAACGCTTCGTCAGCGTCTCGACGAAGCGCGTGACTTCCCCATCGCGGATCGGTGTCAATGGCAGACCCGATTCCGCACGAAGCACTTTCACCAGCGATTGCGCCCAGAGCGTGTTGTAGACCAGTCCGGCGTGGTGATCGCCGAGGACGGCGTTGGTCGGTTCGTCGCCGGCCGTATTGGTCACCCGCAGCGAATCGCCGATGGCAACGGTCTTGAAGGCCGGCCGTCCTTCCGCATCGCGACTTCCCCACGTTTCCCGCACCCATGCGTCGTCGTCGAAGAAGGTCGTGTTCGGCTCGGCTTCGGCCAGTTTGCGCAACGCATCGTTGAACTGCTTAAGCGCAGCGGCGATATTGTCGGTTTCGGACTTCGACAGCCAGCGGTCGAAGTACGCCGGGTCGGCCGACTCGTTGGCTACGCCGACCACCACCAGCCGTGTCGCCGGATGGGCGGCATGGATCATCCGCATCGCGTCGCCGATGTAGCCGGTGCATTTGGCGATGGTTTCGCGAGTCTGCGGCACATCCGGGTCGCGCGATTGCGCTTCCATCAGTCCGCCCCAGTCGTTCAGCCCCATGCGGATCACCACCGCGCCGCGACGCCAGCGGGCCTGGTCTTCGTCCATCAGCGCAACCAGCCGTTGGGCTTGACGGTAGGGGCCGGTCGTCAGGTTGCGGCAGACCGCGCCGGAATTGGCAAAGTCGTAGAGAAAATCTTCCTTGCGGGGTGAGCGGTCGCCGCGCAATCCGACCATTTCACGCACCGCCGCGACCGGACCCCAGCGGCCCCAGGCCACCCACGGGCCGAGGTCGATTTCGTCGCCGCGCAGCCGCGCCAGGACTTCCGTCCATTGCAGCGTACCGGCCCGCAGAACGCCTCCGCGCTCGCCCGATGCGAGAGGGAACGAGATGCGGTCCTGGTAGGAATGGCTGTTGGAGTCGCCCAGAACGGCGAGCGGGATGGCGGTGTCAGGTTTCTGCAGGGTGCCGATACCCTGAACTTCGACGGGACGGCGAGGATCTGACCACAGCATCCCGGCAAGACCGGCAACCACCGCAGCAGCGCCGGCGAGCAATGTCGCACGCAACGCCAGCGACGCGGCACGCCGCATGTCAGCGACGGCGCAGGACGTGGATGAACTCGTCGCCGACGGTCTGCTGTTCGACGAGGTCGTTGCCGGTTTGGCGCGAGAACGCCTGGAAGTCGCGTAGCGAGCCGGCGTCGGTGGAAACGACCTTCAGCAACTGGCCGCTGGTCATGCCGTTGAGCGAACGCTTGGCCTTGAGGATGGGCAGCGGGCAATGCAGGCCGCGGGTGTCGAGCTCGAGATCGATGTTCATGGGAAGTTGGTTCCTTGATTCGGCGGATTCTATTCAGCGACGGAAGGCCGGGGCCATTCCATGAACTGCGGTTCATGGCCGCGTCCACGCAGCCAGTCGGCCAGCGCGTAACCGGTGCCGGCCGGCCAGCAGCGCAGCGCGTCGAGGTCGTAGAGACGGTAATCGGCCAGTTCTGGCGACAGCACCACTTCGCCGTCCGCGACGGCGTGATAGACGATCAGCACCTGATTCATCCGCTGAAAATCGTAGACGCCGACCAGATCGAGCGCGCTGACGTCGAGGTTGGTCTCTTCCTTCACCTCGCGCGCAATGCCTTCCTGCGGCGACTCGCCGGCTTCCATGAAGCCGGTGATGAGCGCGTACATGTTGTTCGTCCAGGCCGCATTGCGCGCCAGCAGCACCTGCCCGCGATATTCGACGATGGCCGCGAGCACCGGCGTCGGGTTGTTCCAGTGCGTCCAGCCGCAGGACGGACAGCGCAACCGCGTCGTTGGGCCGCTGTCCTCCATCAGTTCGATGTCGGCCAGCGGCGTGGCGCAAGACTGGCAGAAAAGGGGCTGGGTCATCGTGGGTCCGATTCAGGCGGGAAAAACGCCGGTCGAAAGGTAACGGTCGCCGCGGTCGCAGACGATGAAGACGATGGTGGCGTTCTCGACCGTCTTGGCGACTTCGAGCGCTACCCACAGCGCACCGGCTGCGGAAATGCCGCCGAAGATGCCCTCCTCGCGCGCCAGACGACGGCACATTTCTTCCGCATTGTCCTGGCTCACGTTGATGACCTGGTCGACGCGGCTCGGGTCGTAGATCTTCGGAAGGTATTCCTGCGGCCACTTGCGGATGCCGGGAATGCGCGAGCCTTCGTCAGGCTGCGCGCCGACGATCTGCACGGCGGGATTCTTTTCCTTAAGGAACTGCGAGACGCCGGTGATGGTGCCGGTTGTGCCCATCGCGCTGACGAAATGCGTGACCTTGCCGCGCGTATCGGTCCAGATCTCCGGGCCGGTGGTTTCGTAGTGGATGCGCGGGTTGTCCGGATTCGCGAACTGGTCGAGCACCCGGCCCTTGCCCTGGGCAACCATTTGGTCGGCCAGATCGCGGGCGTATTCCATGCCGCCGCTCTTGGGCGTGAGCAGCAATTCGGCGCCGAACGCCTTCATCGTCTGCGCACGCTCGATGGAGAGGTCCTCCGGCATGATCAGGATCATCCGGTAGCCCTTGATCGCTGCGGCCATGGCCAGCGCGATGCCGGTGTTGCCGGAAGTCGCCTCGATCAGCGTGTCGCCGGGCTTGATCTCGCCGCGCTCCTCCGCGCGTTTGATCATCGACATTGCCGGCCGGTCCTTGACCGAACCGGCCGGGTTGTTGCCTTCAAGCTTGCCGAGAATCACGTTGCCGCGACGCGCATTGACGGCAGCATCGATGCGCTGCAGCGCGACCAGCGGCGTCTTTCCGATCGCATCTTCGATGGTGGGATATTTCATGCGACGACTGTGCCATAATTTTGGGCTGCGCTCAGTCCCTGCCCGGGTGGTGAAATTGGTAGACGCAGGGGACTCAAAATCCCCCACCGAAAGGTGTGCCGGTTCGATTCCGGCCCCGGGCACCATGGATTGTCGACCTCGTCCGAATCAATCGGACCGATCTGAACGCGCACGGCGCTCGGTCGTTCTAAATTGGGTTCCTTTTCAAGGAGCCCTCCATGCGCATCGAAGCATCACACTCGAATTCACAGAAAAAACCGCAGCTTGGCGCCTCAATGTCGAGCCAGCCAGCACCGTTTGCCAGAAACGACATTCGGTCGAATTCTTCCGCAGCGTCCATGCCGGACCGCATGTTTCATGGCGACGTCAATCACGTAACGAGCGTGCTCGCTTTGAAGGCGAGTGAGAACCCCACCTGCTTCCGGCGCGCGTACCACAACACGATCAACCGGCACGCCTCCGGAGATATGCCGAATTGCATACCGTTTTCCCACGGCAGGTTCATGTTCGTGGACATCGACAACGGCATCGTGCGATTGGGCTTCGACCCGGCCACGTACAAGACCAATCCCAGCATGACGCTCGGCCCCGGCGGAGCGGTGACCCATAGCAAGAAGATCGACGAAGAAGAAGCCAGACTGATGGCTGTGGCGCTCCACATGGCGAGTCGCAATTCGCTCACTTATCTATGACACACCAGTTCGAGGCCTGACGCAATGGCATTGACTGGCCCGCGACTACACTGTCTGCCGCTTTACCGGCACCCTCACTTCACTAGGACAGCTCTGCGGCTAATTTGTGGACCGTTCCGAATCCATCAGCGCTTTTTCAACGCTCGAACGCGCTGAAGAAAACGAAAGCCGCATCAACCTTGTTCGGGCGGTGACCTGGCTGGTCATCGTGGGATGTGTCGTGCTCATCGCGACCAGCGGCTGGCTCATCGCTCGCGCACATACCCAGGAAGTTGCGCAGAGTCAGCTTTCGAACACAAACCTTGCGCGCGCCGTCACCGAGCAGATAGAGGGCTCGATATCCGAGATCGCGCATATCGTCGACGGTCTTGTGTTCGAACTCGAACGAGCGAACACCGATCGCCTGCCCTTGCAGAATCTGCAGCCTGTGCTGGTCAACCACGTGGCCGGCGTCGAGGCTCTGAAAGGGCTTTTCATCTACGACGCCAAAGGGGAATGGGTGGTGCATTCCGAGGCCGTCTCCAACGCTTCGTTGAACAACTCCGACAGAGAGTATTTTCAGTTCCACAAGGGAAATCTGAGCGAAAGGGTTCGGATCGGCGCGCCCCTCGTGAGCCGTTCGTCGGGTGAGTGGGTCATACCGATTTCGCGGCGAATCAACGACACCGACGGCAACTTCAACGGCGTTGCGCTAGCCACGCTAAACATCGGTTTCCTGCGCAGCGTGCTCGAAAAATACGATGTGGGTCAGGGCGGCGCCATCACGCTGGCCATGCGCGACCGGCTGCTGGTGCGCAGACCTTTCAAGGTCGACGAGATCGGGATGACCATTCCCGCATCGGCTTTGCAAAAAGCATTCGAGAGCAGCAAATCGGGCGTGATCGATGGCCCCTCGTCCATCGACAAGGTCGACCGGATCATCAGCTTCGATCACATGCGCAATTACCCGATCCGGGTGGCGGTCGCGCTTGCAAAAGACGAGGTGCTCAAAGAGTGGCGCACGGCGTCGTTCGTGCAGGCCGGCCTGACGCTGGTGCTGTGTCTTCTCCTGGCATCGAGCGGCGCCTACGTCATACGGGCGATGCGCCTGCGCCTCGACGCCGAAGCGGGGCTGCGCGAGACGCGTGATGCTTTGTCCATCGCCAATGAGCGTCTGTCTCATCTGGCCCAGTACGACGGGCTCACCGGGCTTCCCAACCGCCGGTATTTCGACTCCCGTTTCGCGCGCGTTTTCGAGAAAGCGCAGCGCGAGCAGCGATTGCTGTCGGTGGTGCTGGTCGACGTCGACCAGTTCAAGAACTACAACGACCGCTACGGTCACGTACAGGGCGACGAGTGCCTGCGCCAGATCGCACAGGCGGTGCTTTCATCCATCGAAAGAACCGGCGACTTCGTCGCGAGGTACGGCGGCGAAGAACTCGTGATGCTGCTGCCCGATACCGATTCGGCGGGTGCCGCTCTGATTGCGGAAGATGCTCGCGCGGCCGTCGTGTCGCGACACATCCCGCATGAAGAGACAACGCTGGGGATCGTTTCGATCAGTCTGGGCGTGGCGACCGCCGTTCCCGGCGCTTCCTGCGAACGCTACGCACTGGTGAACGCAGCCGATGAAGCGCTTTACGTCGCGAAAAGTCGCGGCCGAAATCAGGTGTATTCGAAAGAAGCGGGCTGACGCGCGGCGTGCTGTCCGACCACGCTTCGCCGTAGCCGGATACATGGTCGTCACATGACTGATCCACGCAATGTCGCGCACGACAAAAAAGTGCAACAAGAGAAAAAACACCGCGGCGAGGAAATCGCACCGGACGCTATTCACGCACCGCAGCCTGGTCAAAAGCCGGCGCTCAAGCACGACGACGACAGCAAGGAAGACAAGGAATCGAAAGACGGAGACGCATCGGCTTAAGGCTGATCTTCTGTAGGCGCCAAGGACGACAAGAGCTCGGCTGTTTCATACCGGGTCTGACGAAAAACGGAAGCCATCATGGCGACCCTTTCAACCAGAACTGAACGAACAGTCCATCATGAGCTCTACCTATCCCGCCGACGCGCGGACGCCATCCGGCATCCGCACTTCTCTCGCCTCCGACGAGATCCTGACACAGTCGCCGCTGCGACGCGTGTCATGGGGCGCCGTCATCGCCGGCATGGTGATCGCAATCACCGTCCAAATGGTCCTGAGCCTGCTCGGTGCCGGTATTGGCTTGAGCACAATCGACCCACTTCGCTATAGCAGCCCGGATGCTTCTTCGTTTGGCATCGGCGCAGGCGTCTGGTGGGCAGTGAGCAGCATCATTTCGCTGTTCGCCGGCGGCTGGGTTGCGGGCCATCTTGCAGGTTCTCCTGAAAAGACCGATGCCATGCTGCACGGCTTGCTGACCTGGGGTCTGGCCGCCATCGTGACGGCTTACCTGCTGGCTTCGGCTGTGAGCGCGGTCGTTCGCGGCGGCGCAAGCGTCGTCGGTACCGCAGCGACGGTGACCGGTTCCGCAGCCGCTGCCGTGGCAGGTCCGGCAGCCGATGCTGCCAAGCAGCAACTGCAAGCCAGCGGTATCTCGTTCGATTCGATCAAGAACCAGGCACAAACCCTCTTGGCTCAGACCGGCAAGCCGGCACTCCAGCCAGAAGCGCTGGCCAGCAAGGCCGAGTCTGCAACCAACCAGGCTTCCAACACGGCCGAGAACGTCGGCACGCCTGCCGACTTCCAGGCCCTGATCCAGCGCATCATCGATTCGAACAAGGA